>DATKMG010000383.1:0-9592 GCA_035541995.1 Terriglobia bacterium | reverse complement strand
CGACCGCAAACTACAACAGGTTGTAAAGGAAGACCTTGAGATAAGTAGCATGGCCTGGTCACCCGATTCGAGTGAACTCGCCCTCAGAGTGGCGTCAACGCCGCGGCTGGACGACGTTTACTGGCAGTCCAAACTGGTGATCATTCAGCGCGCAACGGGCCGAATCGTACGGACGATCAGCCAGAACGCGGCTGACTCACCGGAAGTCCGCTGGTCGCCCGACGGCCAGACAATTGTTTTCGGAGAGTATACCCCCGCCCGGATCGCGGAATGGTTGGCACTGGATCCGGTGTCTGGCGGCCCGGCGCGTTACCTCCTCAAAGACTATGCCGGGACGATCCGCCGGGTGGAGTGGGAATCGGATTCGAAGCATCTTGTGGCTGAGAGCAACGAAGGAACAAAGGACCGGTTCCTTCGTATTGACACAAATAGCGGCACTGCAGACAAGCTCCCGGTGGAGACAGCACTGCCGCATGCTGACTTCACGCTAAGCAAAGATGGCCGTACAATTGCCTATTTAAGAGGGACCGCCGATTCCCCCGAGAACGTGTGGGTCTTCTCCCTCAGTCAAGCCCCACGTCGATTGACGGACATGAACACGCAGGTTGCTACCTGGCGATTAGGTGACGTGAAGGAGATTAGTTGGAAGAGCAGAAAAGACGGCGAGCCAATTTACGGCGTGCTGGCAACACCTCCGGACTTCAAATCAGGCCAACCATACCCCACCATCGTCGAAGTGCACGGTGGACCGGAGTCTGCTTGGTGGAGCGGCTGGCTGGGCTCCTGGCGCGATTGGGCGCAACTCTTAGCCTCCCATGGCTACATCATCCTCATGCCCAATCCACGCGGCTCCACCGGCCAGAGCTGGAAGTTTACGGAAGCCAACCGAGACGATTGGGGGGGCGGGGATTACCAGGACATCATGGACGGTCTGGACTCACTCATTGCGCTGAAGATCGCTGACCCGAACCGGCTTGGGGTCGGCGGTTGGAGCTATGGCGGCTTCATGACCTCCTGGATGGTCACCCAGTCCAGCCACTTCGCAGCGGCCGTCGTTGGCGCTGGAGTCACAGATCTCTTCAGTTTCGACGGGACGACCGACATCACGCCGAGCTTCCTGCGTGCTTATTTCCTCGACCTCCCTTTTCGGCGGCGCGCGGACTACGACAAACATAGCCCGATGACATTCCTGCAGAACTGCAAGACGCCAACCCTCGTCCTGCATGGGGCCGCCGACGAACGGGTCCCCATCAGCCAGGGCTGGGAGTTCTATAATGGATTGAGAATGCTCGGAGTACCTTCAGAGATGGTGATTTACCCGCGGGAACACCATGGACTTAAGGAGCGCGCCCACCAGATTGACCTGCTCAAGCGTGTCCTTGCCTGGTATGACAAGTATCTAAGGAATTGAGATGATTCACATGTAACAAATTCTTATTGTGTTGAGAGGTAAATGTCTATCCCGCATTCTCTTGCAGCTGACTTCGGGCTGAAGTACTCAAGAAAGAACATAAATTGAATCTAGGAGAGATGGGCACGGAGAGGGAGGCGGTACTGGCCAAGCCTTTAAATTCGCAATATTATGTGATCGGCTCATGGAGAGTGGCTTGAATGCATCCTCAAAGCGTCATGCTCGTTTTTATGCTTGGTATCACGTTTTGCATGAATACTGCGTTTACGCAAGCTCAATTGGAAATATGTCCGGATCTTGTGAGTCTATTAGTTCCCCAACTGATTTTCCGTGCTCAAGTTGCTGAATTACCCAGGATTGAAGTCCGAAGGTGTGGTTCTAATGAGAGCCTGAAGATTATGTGTTGGTCTCGGAACGCTCGAGATCCGGACCTTGTCGTCGATACGACTGATTTTACTATTGTTCAATCTGTCATGTCTGGTCGCATAGCCGTAATTGAGACGACTGGAGGACCTAGGAACCGTCTGTTTGTAATTGAGTACAACAGTGGGGGACCGAAATTGGCAATGAAGCACGTCAGCAAGACCCAGGCTGAGATTGAAGCACGATATGGAGAACTTCGTATTTCAGTTGAAGATTCAGGAACTGGCAAGATCAAGCGCTTCAAGTTCTCCACAAGGTAAATTGTCTCCTGGTAATATTTTGAAGATTTCTTTGGAAAAAGAAGAAGTTTCCTGCCCCAGAAAAATCACAAAATGTCCGAGCTTGCATGGAGTTTCGTCTGTGTTCAATCACCAGAATGCCCTGAGACAATCACTTTTTCATTGGACTGACGTTCTCGTACCATTTCAAATTGTGAGTGGCGGACCCAATACAAACGATGTCCATCCTGCCATGCCCCGCGAGGTCTAAGGCCACACAACTGGCAGCCGCCATATCCCCATCATCGAGTTCACCGCGTTCCCAGGTTCGGCCTGACCGGTCAGTGCTCCCATAGATATATACCTTGTACCCGTCGCCGCGCATCCCTGCCACAATTTCGTCTCGCCCGTCGCCATTCAGATCGACAGTCGCAATGGTATGGCCGTCCACCAGGCTATCGTCGATCACGTTTCTCTGGCATTGAGCCTGGACATTTCGATAGACCACAACTTGATTCCCGTGCCAGGGCTCTATTGCAGCCAGGAACCGTTCTCCTTGCAGATGGCCCACGGCCAGGTCACTGGTGCCGCATTTCGGTGAGGGTGATGGATCGCCTCTGGTCAGCTCTGTACGCGTCCAGGTCCCGCCGGAAATGTAGCGGTGGAGATGAATACCCAGGAAACTGCCCGTCAGAACATCCTCTCGCCCATTCCCCTCCCAGTCATAGACCAGCAGACCATGCATGACCCCCATCTCTTTGTCACTGATGATTTGGCGCTTCCAATCGCCCGGTCGATAGAATACGAGCGACACCGAATCCTCATAATTGGGAGGGCTTGCCTTCAAGCCGGTGAGAGGCGCATTGACAAGAACTTTGTGCCCGCTGCCATCAATGTCCGCCCAACGCAGCCGGTGTGAAGTGGGGAGGCGATCAATCTCCCTGACAGTCCAGGGCTGGCGCGGATCTCCGTTGTGGTGAAGAAGCGAGACAATCCCTGTGCTCTGTCGTGCATTGCCGTCAAATTCATGTGCCAGGGCCAGTTCGGGAGTACCATCCCCGTCCACATCCCAGGCCGCCACGTTAATCATCCGTGCAAGGCCGCGTGCGATGACATGCTTCTCCCATCTGGGATTTTCAAACCAGACCAGCTCCGTCGAGTCAGTCGAAACTGCGATCAAATCGGGCCTGTGGTCCCGGTTCATGTCGGCTGCGACTACCTGGTATCCACCTGGCAGGTCTGTGGAAATGGTATGTTGGACGAATTGTGCGGAACTCACGGAAGCAAAGAGAAAGAAAATGAGGTTTCCCATCACGGCCGGCCTTCGCAAATTCATGGTTGGATTCCCTCAATCCCAATAGGCCTGTTCTGGCGGCAAAAACCCCTTCATGAAAATCGAGTTTTGGTAGCCACGATTACTGCCCTCGGGCAGTAATCGTGGGCATTTAATACCTTTTGAAAGCCCACGATTGATTCAACAAGCAAATCAATCGTGGCTACCCAAGCCATTGTCATCGACCGTGGTGAGCTGAAGAGGTCATGGGGCACTCCTCTGAAAATGGGGTTTTTGGGGTGCCGGACTCCGTGAGGCCGATGATCCTTGCCTGCCTCTTCGGCCTCGTAGAACTCGGCCCTCCAGCATTTTCATCGAACTGGTTATTTTTCAAGCAACAGAGCCCAATCCAGCCAGCCCGGGGTGTTGGGCAAGGTCCACACCGGCCCGTCGACCGAAGGCAAGGGCACGGTTTCTCCCGTGAAGGCATTGAACCAATGAGCCTTGTAGCGTCCCGGCTCAAGCTTGATAGTTACTTCACCACATTCCTTGCCGTGTTCGTAAGCTTGGTGATTGCCGCATATAGGCCGTTGCGGCAGGTACACCGCATAGATTTCGCCGGGCTTTGCCAGGCAGTAAGCTCCGCCACTGACGAGTTCGTCGTGCGGTTCCGTTCTCCACCATTCGAAACTAGTGAAGAAATCCACCATGTGTTCGTAACCTTTTAGCATGACCGTCGTATCATCGCTCCGTCCGTTGATCCAACCGCCGCCAGTGTCGGGCCAAACGTTGGTGCCTCGACGACAGGTTTCTCCGGCAGTGCCGTATGCTCCTGCCATGGCGATATCCCACGCCACCTGGCGTAAGGCTTCTGCCGACTCCCCATCGGGATAGGGCGCCCAGTGCGGATAATGGTCCTCGTACCCGTATTCTTCATTGGTCTGGGGAATGATTCGGCCGGTCTTGATCTGAATTTGTCGTTCCTCCAGCATCAGCTCATGCTGTCTGCGCGACCAATTCTGGATGGAAGTGAAACCGAACCAATCCGATGCCCGGTCCTGGTTCTCGCGGTGCACCGGATGACTGGAGGCCAGGTGCTTATAAGGATCCCAGCTTTCGATCAGGGTTCCCGTCTCGTGGGCCCACTTCTCGTCACGAAAACTGTCGAGATCGTCTCCCAGATCATAGGTGATATTAGAGAACGCACTGAGCCGAGCCACAGCGTAGTGAAGATAGCGTCGCTCGTCTTCGCTGCCAGCCACAGGTTGGGCCTTGTGAGTGGAGATATCCTGAATCACCGAGATGATCACATCACGCTCCCGGGCATAGCGCAGCATACGCTCCCACTTTTGCCAGTATGGGATGTTAAACCGCGTGAAGTCGATGCCGGGGTGGTCGAGACTCTCCGGAGACTCTGCAAGCCACGGCCGCAAGAACAGCGAGAAATTCTCGCCCGGCATCACCGGTTCCCCCCAGAGAATGTTGGTTGCTCCGGCAAGCAGAGCCCGAATTCGGTTAATTTTGAGCCCATGAAGTCGGTCGATGATGTAATTGATGACCCGGTCCTCCCGCCATCCAGCCAGCCAGAATGCAGTAGTCCCATTGTAGAAGTAGTGCTCTCCCGTGCCCTCCCAGATGAAATGCCAGGGGTATTTGGGGTCGACGCGAATCGGACCTCGCCGGTGGCCGTCAGAGGCCCGGAACGTGCCTGTGGACTTTGTTTCGAAGCTTCCTTGCCGATAGACGATCGAGTAAGCATAGTTGCCAGGGGAGGAGGGCATAAAGCGAATGCGGAACACGCTGCCATCCGCCGAGTCACAAAAGCCGTCAACCTCCTTATGCTCAGTGCCTCCGGCCTTTCCGAAGGATCCGTGGAGAGTCGCATCAGTGAAGGGATTCCGCGCGTCGGATCCATCGATGTTCGCTGTAACTTCGACAAAATCGTAGGCCTCGACGCTTCCAGGCGGCGGTGAAAACGAAACCTTCTTCGGCGCGGCCAGTAATGCTGGGGCCAACAGTAACGTCAATAGGCTGGTAAGTTTCAATACTGTGCGGCTTGGCATGAGTCTCTCCTGATCTAGTGTCATTAAGGACCTCAAATTGAATGAGGGGAAATAGTCTACATTTCCAACTTATCCCCGTCAAACTTCCTTTTCCAGATTTCCAGATACCGGCTGGCTCCGGATGATGGCCCTGTCATCATTGAGCCTCGAGCTCTTCACTTCTCACTGAGGATCGGGTAGCGAATGCCGAGCTGGTCCATATAAGTTTTGTATTTTGTGGGATCGTAGTAATGCTTCCGCAATTCAGACACAAACTTCTCCATTTTGTCTTTATTGAGTTCAAGCGCAGGCTGGTCCGTTTCGCTGATGAGGGGCATGTACTTGACATCCTTAGTCTGGACTTCGGTGAAGTAAGCCCAGGCCTGCTTGACCAGGTCCGGGCTCAACAGGAAGTCCAGCGCTGTCATGGCCTGGACTTTCGCTCCCGCCACTGAGCCCTTATGGGCTATGGGTGTAGCCATTGCCACCGCATTCGACCAGCTATGGCCGGGGAGATTGGGAATATTGGCAGGATATCGCAGGTAAACCATTGGAACGTTCCACGAAATGTCTCCAACGTCGTCGGTACCGCCCCCGGATGGTTCCTCCGGTGGCGGCTTGAGTTCCACTACCTTGTCTTCCAACCCTTGCTCCTTCACCCCGATATTCTTCTGCAGAGCTTTGGCAAGCGCTTGATCTGCGTCACTCCAGTGCGGCATCCCTACCGCTTCTATATTCTTCTGCTGAACTTCAGCTATTACTTTATTGAAATGTGCAGGCCATGCTGAGCCTACAAGCCTCCGAGTGACTGTCGTGCCTGTCATCATTGTGGCAGCCTCTGCCATTTTGTTCCCCAACTCGTACAGGTCTTTGATGTGCGGGTAGTCAGTCTCACGGAAAAAGTACCAGACTGCTGCCTCGGAAGGGACGACATTGGGCTGATCACCCCCATTAATGATTACGTAGTGAGAGCGCTGCTGCAGGCGCAGATGCTCGCGCCGGAAGTTCCATCCTGTATCCATTAATTCAACCGCATCGAGAGCGCTGCGCCCTTCCCAGGGAGCACCACCAGCGTGAGCTGCCTTCCCATGAAAGTAATACTGGACTGAAACCAGGCCTATTGGCGTAAAGTCAGGCCGCCCATATTCGGTCGAGAAAGAGTGAGCCACATGACATCCCAGGACCAGATCAACATTCTTGAAGAGACCGGCCCGGATGTAGAAAGCTTTTGTCGCGAGCAGTTCTTCGGCAACCCCCGGGAACAGCATGATTGTGCCCCCAATTCTGTATTGCTCCATCAGCTTCTTTAGCACGAGGGCCGCAGCCACGTTTACAGCTTGACCGGAGTTGTGACCCTCTCCATGACCTGGTGCTCCTTCAATGATAGGATCATGATAAGCGACGCCAGGCTTCTGCGACGCACGGGGGATGCAATCAATGTCCGTGATAAACGAGATCACAGGCTTTCCGGAGCCATAGATAGCCTCCCAGGCCGTCGGAATCCCGGCGACACCTCGGGTTACCTTGAAGCCCTTTTGTTCAAGAATTGTGGTCACGTAACGAGAGGTCTCGAATTCCTGGAATCCCAGTTCACTGTAGCTGAAGATTTGATCCACCATTTGCTGGACGAGAGTCTGCTGATTGTCGACCTCACGGATTGCCGCCTTTTTGAGATCAGCAAGGTTGAGGACTTGTTGGCTTCGCGCAGTCAGGGAAAATGACAGCAGCAGAGCGCTGACCATACAGAACAGCTGGGACTTTGCCATGACGGCCTCCTCTGGAGACGCAGCCAGACACGTCGGTTTGGTGGTATCTTGAGGAACCCCTGCCTTCAGCAGGCATACTCGGTCCGAACCGAAGTGACGGAAGAAAGATCAGATCCATCTCAAAATAATCTGGAATTCAGAACAAGAGCCGCAGTTCTCCGGTCTCGCCCTGGATATCATTGGCGCTTAGTCTGGTAACAATTAGTTGCCTCTCTGGTAAGAACTGAGAACGGACAACAGATAGCTTGGGATTGGAGCAACTGATTTCACTGGGGGCTTTCATTGAGGTGGTGAAAACATCCTGCGTCCCGTAGGTTCGCAAGGTGAAAGCAACCCCCCTATCCAAGAGCCGCCGTGAATAGACGTTGTAACTTCCCTGGTTCAATACAGTCAATTCAGGAAGAGTGAGGCCGGTCTGGTAAGAAAGCCGGTACGCTCTTCTTTCCAAAGGAGGCAAGTACAGAAAACCGTATCCTTGGTTTTCCATGTATGCCGGAATAGGTTGGCCATTCAGAATGGCCTGGGAGATATGCTTGCCTTCCCCGAGCTTGATTTTCAATACAAGGGGAGCGGCAAAGCCGCCCGAAAGGGCTTCCACGGGCATGCTGCGGTTGTCAATGGTCACCAAACCGGATCCTTCCTGAACCACTCGAGTGTACTTCTTGTAAAGCCATTGGGCGTACAACTGCTCAGTATTCTTGGCCAGGTACCGGTCTGGGCGGGCTTGAATACTCTGAAGCAATTTGATCCATCTTTCATTGAGGCCCTTCTGAAAGACGTCGTCGGTTGCGAGAAGGTTGGTCCAATGGGCTTCGACGATATCGGTCCGGAATTCATTTACGGGCAGCCTGGGCAGCGTGGCCGGCTCCCACCATTCATTGCCAAAATTCTGCCGGTCCAGAACCAGGACCCCGTTGTCAAATCCACCGTCTGAATTGGCGGGCGGATTCTGATAACGAATAGCCTCTAGAGGGGAATTGACGTATTTCACACCATTTTCGCGCAGGACTTTCCCGAGGCTATATGGCTTTGCCGATGGATTCCAATAGTAGCCGTAGGCACAAGGGACGAAGCTTTCAGGGAACGACTGCCCGGATTCGGATGTCAGGCCATATTGTGCCATAATTTTCTTAAAGCATTCGATATGGTCCCGAATTTCCGATTCCTGCCAGGGCCTTTCTTCCTCCAGGTTGTACCATTCTGCCCGCTTGCGTACTCCATCCTGCCAGTATTCATGTCCCACCCCGTGCAGGCCGAATTCCAGCCAAGCCGAATTGCGTTCGATGGTCTCCATTATCTTGATTTGTTGATCCGAACGATTTCTGGTGTTATCCCAATTTCGTCCGTCCCGTGTGGTTGACGGGTATTGTGCGCACACGTTCTCCCGGTCCAGCTCACAGAGAACAAACACTCCCTGGATCCGGATGCCGACAGCTTTCCCAATTTCGACAAGAGGAAGATAATCCCGTGCCGTAAGAACTCTCTTGAATCCCAACCGCCAGGGCCCATTTTGTAGATCTTGGGAACCACCCTGAATCCAACCCAAGTCATCCACAGCCAATGCAAACGGCCTGGGGAAAAGCATTTCTCGGCTGGATTGCGCGAGGCCATCGAGCGAGATCGCCAAAGCACAAAGGACTCCCATTTACAGCAAACTCCCTCCAATCCAGAGACGGGTCACGTTCGTTGAAAAGAAGCCGATCGGTTCCAATGATGAAGGTTATGATAGGACGGGACGGTTGGGCAATGTCCCAGGATCTCATGTCCGGTTCGACGTTTCATGTTCCTCACTCTCATCTGTCCGGATTGATGATAGTTTAGTGGCATAATTGTTCCAAACGATTTTCATCCGAGGACAAGGACAATATGATCGTTGTGATGACGAGATCGGCTTCTGCTGCCGAGATTCAAGGGGTCGTTTCGACCATTGAAAGTCAGGGAATGCGAGCGCTGATCATGCCGGGAGGAGAGCGGGTGGCGATTGGGATACCCAGTGCTATCCCCCCTGAGGCGCGAGAACAGCTCTACCAGAATCTGAGCGGCATGCCTGGCGTTGAGCATGTGACGCATGTCAGCCGACCTTACAAGTTAGCCTCTCGAGAGTTTCACAGTGCAGACACCGTCATAGACATCCGGAAGGTCAGCTTTGGCGGTCCGCAGATCCAGGTGATAGCCGGCCCTTGTGCGGTAGAAAGCTATGAGCAGATGTCTATGGCTGCGCATGCAGCCAAAGAAGCAGGAGCTACCGTGTTACGAGGGGGGGCCTTCAAGCCTCGAACCTCACCTTATGCCTTCCAGGGTCTACAGGAAGAAGGGTTGAAAATTCTTAAGGAAGTAGGCCGTCAGTACGGCCTGCTGACTATCTCGGAAGTCATGCAGCCCGATTTGGTTGGCCTGGTAGCGAGCTATGTCGACATTCTTCAGATCGGAGCCCGGAACATGCAAAACTTCCCCCTCCT
>DATKMG010000382.1:0-6994 GCA_035541995.1 Terriglobia bacterium | reverse complement strand
TATCTCCCCGCTGGACGGGGCTCGGGGAGCTCACCCAAAAGAATTTGTCTGTTTGCCCAACCTTGATGATTTTAAGAGGAGACAGGATGGCGCCGAGGGGAGAATTGTCTTGGTCTCATTGGCGCCGGAAGTAGAAGGCGCTTTACCGATGACTGAATTTTTGGTGAAGTCCGGAATTCGAGTTGCGATTGCCCATACGGCTGCGACGCCGGCACAGATTCAGGATGCCGTGAGAGCGGGAGCTACTCTGTCAACCCATCTCGGTAACGGCTGTGCTCAGATGTTACCGCGCCACCCCAATTTTATCTGGGAACAGTTGGCTGAAGACCGATTGTGGGCAAGCTTTATTGTTGATGGGCATCATTTACCTCCCGCTACGGTCAAGTCTATGATTCGAGCCAAAACACCTTCGCGTTCGATTCTTGTCACTGATGCGATCGAAGTGGCTGGGCTTCCTCCCGGTTCTTACAAGATGACAAATCAGGCTGTCGAAGTGAACCAGGACGGGCGAGTCAGCCTGGTGGGCACTCCCTACCTGGCGGGGTCTGCGTTGCGAATGGATGTTGCGGTCGGAAACACGGTCCGATTTACAGGTTTATCGCTACAGGAAGTGCTGGAGATGGCGTCAACTCGTCCTGCCCATTATATTGGGATCCAAACTGCTGGTAAAGTGAAAGCGGAATGGGATTCGGAAAAGTGCCAATTGAAGATCAAACAGGTAATGGTCTGAAGAACAGTGTGAAGCCAAGATCCTTACTCCTCAATGGGGTTGCTGCCTGGCGGGCCTTTTCGAATACTATCGGCGCAACCGCTCGGGGCATGGGCACCTGCCAATGACCGTCTCCCTCATTCGCCAGAATCACTTCGCTTGGCTCGTGGTGTGCCTTCTCTTCTTGGGGTCGGTGGTCAATTACATGGACCGTGCGGTGTTGGGGGTCGTCATGCCGCAAGTCCGCCGGGATCTCTCGCTATCCAATGCAGACTATGGCTTTGTGGTCAACACGTTTTTAACGTTTTACATGGTCCTCTACGTCCTGGGAGGACGGGTAGCAGATCGCCTGGGATGCCGCCGAACTTTCTCGCTCACCCTGGCTTTCTGGTCCGTCGCTGCCATCAGTCACAGCCTGGTTCGCGGGATGGGCAGCCTTTGCTTCTTTCGCGGGATGCTCGGCATAGGAGAAGGAGCATACTATCCCGCTGCGATCCGGGGAGCCACGGACTGGTTCTCTTCAAAGAATCGGGCCAAAGCTGTGGGCCTGCTCCTTTCTGGTCTAAGTCTGGGTACTCTGCTGACGCCGCCGATTGTAGCCTGGATTACAATCCGATATAGTTGGAGGGTTGCCTTCTTGCTGACTGGGTTCTCCGGATTATTGCTGTTGCCACCCTGGCTCATCGTTCACAGAAAGATTCAGAAGGGCTACGGGGTAGCGGATCCCTGGTTCACGATCCCGACGACGCCGGCGAGACCTGGCGAGGAGGAAGATGTTCCCCTTTCCGCGATCCTAAAAACCCGTCAGTACCTATACCTGCTCATCTCAAGGGCAGCCAGCGATGCAACCTGGTACTTCTATCTGTTTTGGATACCTGCATATTTCCAGGAAATCCGGGGATTCGATACGACCATGGTCGGAAAACTCCTTTGGATCCCTTTCTTCGCGTCCGCTGTGGGTGCCGTGGCCGGTGCCTGGGCCAGCAGTGCGCTCATTCAGCGGGGGATGACTGTGGATTGCGCGCGCAAGAGCGTCCTCATTCTCTCCGCTCTTTCTTGCTTGGCAGGAGCATCGGCCTTCCTCACCGGTCCTTTTCAGGCGCTCGCTTTGGTGACCTTGGCACTGTTCGGGTATCAATCGTGGTCTTCGAACCTCCACACCGCCATCACAGAGATCAGTCCAAGGAAACACGCTTCGGTTCTATACGGGATCACCGGGGCCTCGGGAGCATTGGCTGGTGCCATTACCCAGCCTCTGATTGGCCACATAATTGATTTTCGTGGCTACAATCCTGTTTTTGTGCTAGTGGGTTTCCTTCATTTTACGGCTGTTGTCTTCCTGTTGAGCGCGGGAAAGATCGAACCAATAGGGAGACAGCTGGTGGCCCGGGAAGTGACTACTTGAGGAGGTAACAAATGCCTATGACGGAACGTGATCGAGTCCTCGCTGCGATTCGGGGGGATACGCTGGATCGTCTCCCTTGGGTACCTCGGCTCGAGTTCTGGTATCGTGCCAGGCTTCGGAACGGCACGCTTCCCGCCGAGTTCCGATCTTTGGGCCTTCCCGAGATAGCCGATAGGCTGGGAGTCGGGTATTACGCCACTGTTCCGGATTTCACGGCCTGCCCGACCGAGATCCCCAATCCGGACCGAACGATCGGCATCTTCAACGCATTGACGCTCCCGTATGAGGTTGAATATGACAACGTGGACCGCCGGATAACAAGAAACGGCAAAGAGACTATCATCGAATACCACACACCGGTGGGCTCGATCAGAACAGCACTCGTGTTCACTGAAGAAATGCTCGATGCCGGCGCCTCGCAACCTTGGATCTCAGAACATGCCATCAACAATCTTCGGGATTTCGAAGTGGTGGGGTATATTTTCTCACGCCTGAAAGTGAAGCCCAGGCTGCAGCATTACGTCGCACTTCGCGATGAGATCGGGGAGCGCGGCCTTGCGGTGGTTTTTGCTAGTGGTTCGGCCGGCCCGGTCCATTTCATCATGAAGGAGTTGATGAGAGAGGAGCAGTTCTTTTATGCCATGGCCGATTACCCCGAGAAGATTCGGGAACTCTCTGAACTGATAGAGCCATTCTTCCAAAGCATCTTGGACATCGCGGCATCCTCACCGGCAGAGGTTGTTCTCCTCGGAGGCAATTACGACGACTCGATCACCCATCCGGCATTTTTCCGGCAGCATATTCTCCCCGTCCTACGCGAGTATGCAAAGACACTCCACGGTAAAGGGAAGTACCTAATGACGCACACCGACGGAGAGAATCGACTGTTGCTTCCGCTCTTTCTGGAGGCCGGTTTTGACATTGCCGACTCGATTTGTCCCTCTCCTATGACCCGCTGCAGCTTGGACGATCTGCTCCAGGTCTTTGAAGGCCGCATTACAATTTGGGGTGGCATACCTTCGATTCTGCTTTGTCCGGGAAGCTCAACGAAAGAGCAGTTTCGTCGATTCATTGACGGCCTGCTGGCTCGCCACGGCCACCGGAGTCTTCTCATCCTTGGCGTGAGCGATATGGTCACTGCGGACGCCGAGTGGGATCGGCTGAGCTACATCACAGAAAAAGTTCGTGCCAGTGGATAAGTCTCTCTAGAAAATGCGAGTTTTGGTAGCCACGACAAACGGCCTTTGGTTTGTCGTGGGCGTTTGACCACATATGAGAAGCCCACGACGAATTCAAAGTACGAATTCATCGTGGCTACCCCTGCTGTTTTCATCCGCCGTGGTGACCTGAAAAAGGTCATGGCGCAGTCTCTTGAAAATGCGGTTTTCAAGGGCGCCGCGGGGGCGCGGCGTCTCCAAACCACAGGAGACGGGATGCCCTCGTCCCTCCTCATGCGCCAGAAAACGACCGTGGCCCTGAAGGAGCAGGTCATGGTCGCATAAGCCTAGTCCAAACCGGAGAAGCTCTCAGATATGATTCCCCCACCTTTATTTCGTGGTGGAGAATAAATGGCCCTCACAACCTCTATTCATACCTCAGCACCACCATCGGGTCGACTGTTGCCGCCCGGCGGGCTGGGATGTAGCAGGCAACAAACGCCACGGCGGCCAGCAGGATGGCCACGCCGGCAAAAGTGAATGGGTCCGAGGGGCGAATCCCATACAGCATACTCGACAAAAACCGGGTGAGAGTCAGGGCTCCCACTAAACCCACGCCGATGCCTGCCATAGTCAGTAGCACGCCGTGCCCCACAATGAGCCTGAGCACATCGCCCTTCTCGGCCCCGAGTGCCACACGGATACAAATCTCGTGCTTGCGCTGGCCGACGGAGTAGGCAATGATGCCATAGACTCCCACTGCCGCCAAGGACACAGCTACCGCGGCAAAGATGCCGAGCAGTAACGTGCTGAACCTCCGCTCGGCTAGCGACACGGCCATGACTTGGGACATTGTCTGAACACGCATCACTGGGATCTGATTATCAACCTTCCAGACTTCCTTCTTGACAGCTTGAATCAACATGGCCGGGTCATCGTGGGTGCGTATCATCAAGTTCATCCAGCGTTTCCAGGGCTGTGCGTCCTGAGAATAGAGGTTGTAAAAGGCAGGTTGATCCGGTTGGTTCAACCCGAAATGCCTCACGTCTGCGATGACACCAACTATGGTGAACCAGCGTGGCGGGTTTTCGTTGGCCCAGCGAATGCGCGCCCCGATCGGGTTCTGGTGAGGGAAATACTGCTTCACCGCAGCCTCGTTTACAATCCCGACGGGCGGCGAGTCTTCGAGGTCCTGCGAAGTAAATGAACGACCAGCCCGCAACGCAATGTGCATGATGCGGAAATAATCACCCATAACGCTGCGTGTCTGGATTTCTGGTTCAGTGCCTGAAGCAACAGGCGCCTGCCCTTCAATCAAGAAGTTGTGGAAAACGAATTCACCCCCCATGGGGATTTCGCTGATCATAGACGCCTGGACTCCAGGCAGGGTATTGAGGCCGGTCAGAACCTGCCGTCGAAACTGTGTTTGCCTGGAGGCCTCCGCATATCTTGATTGAGGGAGCTGCAATCGTGTTGTCAGGACATTCAGTGGTTCGAAGCCGGGATCGACGGCGCTCAGCCGCCGGAATCCCTGAATTAGCAGGGAAGCTCCAGCGAGCAACACCAAGGCCATTCCGAGTTCCGCGACAACAAGTCCGCTTCGCAATCTATGGGTAGCCATCGACGCCGTCGAGCTGCGCCCGGTCCCTTTCAGTGACGTGCGGGTGCTGGACTGGCACGCACTCCAAGCTGGAGCAAGGCCAAAAAGTATTCCGGAAAAGATAGATGTTGCGAGCAGGAACAATAAGACTCGGAGGTCAATGGCAATATTCGAGACTCGGGCAAGCTGCTCTGGCTTTACTGTCAACAGAATACCAATCCCCCAGCGGGCCAGCAACAATCCGGCAATGCCGCCTGCCAGTGCCAGCATTGCGCTCTCCGTCAGCATCTGGCGGATCAAGCGGGTGCTACCGGCCCCGAGTGCAGCGCGGACCTCAATCTCCTGTTTCCTGGAGACGGTTCGGGCTAAAAGCAGACTGGCGAAGTTCACACAGGAAATCAGCAGCACCAACCCGACGGCCCCGGACAAGACCGCAAGGGTAGGGCGCATATCGCCCACCACCCGGTCGCGGAGAGGAATTAGTAACGATTGCCTCCCCTTATCCTCGGCAGGATATTGTTCGGCCAGACGGCGATCAATGGCACTTAGCTCGGCTTGTGCTTGTCCCACTTTCACGCCGGACTTCAGACGCCAATAAGACCGCATAAAATGTACTCCGCGAAACTCTGCGGCTTCCGGGTATGCGACACGCAATGAGACGAAGATGTCCGCTGGGGATTCCGGCAGGGTGAAACGGGCCGGCATAACGCCGATGACTGTGTAATTGTTTCCGCTGATCGAGATGGTCTTGTCAACGATGTGGGGATCGCCTGCAAAAGTCTGCTGCCAGAACCCCTGGCTGAGCACGGCAAGGCGCGGTCCTCCGATCACATCTTCCTGCGACGATATCGCACGCCCCCATAGGGGCTGAACTCCCAGCGCGGGGAATAATCCGGCGCTGACGAGAGCCGCATCAATCCGTACGGGCTCACTGCGCCCTGCGTAATCCATCGGCAATACGTTCACGGCGCCGCCTGCGGAAAAGGAATGGCTGGCGGCGGCAACGTCCGACACGTCCATGAGTGATTGATTTGCCTGTATTGTCAGGAGACGATTTGACTCCGGGTAGGGCAGTGGACGCAAGAGGACAGCATTGACTACACTGAAGATGGCCGTATTAGCGCCAATTCCCAGGGCCATTGTCAATACTGCCACAACCGTGAACCCGAGATCCTTGTACAGCAAACGCAATCCAAATCGCAGGTCGAGCCAAAAATCTTGCAGGATTCCTCTCCTCTCGGTTGTTCCTGCCTTCACGGGTTCGTGGATCACCTCATGTCCAACTTTCTGCATCTCCAGACTCAGTAGTTCCTTGTCGCAAAGCTCCTCCAGCGCTGTCCGATAGGCAGTCGCTTCAGTAGTTCCACCCACCAACAACTCCTGATAGCGATCCTCAAGATGCTGCGCCAACTCCTCGATAATGTCTGCCTCGCGCGAAGGACCTAGATTCAATTCTGCCAAGCGTGGCGCAATTTCGTGGCTCCACTCAGGCATGTTCCATTCCTGTGATGCGATTGATCGCTTCGACAAAAGACTGCCACCCGCGTCGCTGCGAGGCCAGAACCTGCATCCCCGAAGACGTGAGGCGGTAATAGCGGCGTCGCCGCTGCCCGGCTTTTTCCACCCATCGTCCCTGGATCCAACCTCGTCTTTCCAGGCGATAAAGGAGTGGGTAAAGCGATGCAACATTGAATCGCAACGTGCCACCGGAGCGCTGCTCGATCAACTTGCTAATGTCGTAGCCGTGTCGGGGGCGCACCTCAACGAGAGATAGAATCAATAACTCGGCGCTACCTTTCTTCAATTCTCGATCAAGCATTTGTGAATTCATATATCGTATAGCAATATATTACATAAACAGTGGTTTCTGAGTCAAGGAAGAATTCTGCTTGAACTGCGCCCCCAATGCTGCGTAGGCCTGGAGACTGTTTTCGAGGGAGGACACCCCTTCACCGCTTACCGTGTGGTTCTGTAACGTGGACGCTAGATAAAATGAATTTACTCTTTGGACACAGTTATCTACGTGAGGTTCAGACATCTTTCCGGCGGCGCAGTGGCACGAAGCCGCTTCACAAATGTCCAACCCCCGGATCCATTGGAAACGGTCTGGTCTCGCCAAAGAT
>DATKMG010000381.1:0-2509 GCA_035541995.1 Terriglobia bacterium | reverse complement strand
TCATCAGCACAAACAATGGAATCCAGCTCCAGCGCACGATCTTCATACAAAGTTTCCTTTCGAACAAAGCTTTCGACGAATGCAACAAGGTTGAGACTAGCGATCGCTTTCGAGCAACGCGGAAAGAAGAGTCTACGTTGTGAACCTACCAATATGCCATAACGCTGTGAAATTCGTGTTAATTCAGTGTTAACTTTACGAAAAATAGTACCCCATCTAATTCGAAAGGGAACTACATTGGGCACAGCTCTTGCCGGCCTTTCGATAGAAAGTTGAGGTCGAAGGACTTTGGTGTCAAGGGCGCAGCCCTCGATTGGGGTGAACTCCGGGAATGGATCAGGCTATAAGGATCGATCAGGCCGGACCTATATTGAACCTAAGCAACGCCACTCTGCGGCGTCTGCTTGAACGCATTGTTGGCCACTTTGACCTCACTGCGAAGCTGAATAATGCTAATAAGATAAGCCACTGCGACGATAAAGGGCACGACAGTGTATCGTTGCTGGGGAAGCAGCGCCCATGCCGCACTGACGGAAACGACTCGAATGAAAGCATGTTGAAGACACGCCTTGCTGCCGTACATCCAGCCGATGATCGGCCAGTGCAGGGCCATTCCTATGGCTAGTGAAAGTGGGACAACTTGGGGGGCTGAATAGAAGACTGCGAAGTGAACAGGCCACAACAAATTAATGGATAGCACTGCTTTGGGTGCTAGAGAGTTGAGGGGTTGGTTCTTGACAAAGAGATTTGAACCCATAGGCTTGCTGAGCAAGATACCCAAGGGGAACAACAGGCCTGACCCGAAGAAGGCGGCCAGGCACCAAGAGGAGGGCTTAAGAAAAAAACCGGCTATTCCAAGAATGAGCCAGTAAAGCAATCCGGCCGCAGGCAGACTCCTCCCTGCACCAGCACTCACCAGTAAAGTCCTGCGAGCCTCGTCAAACGAAGATTGATTGATCATGATAAATCTTCCCCGTCCTGCCAATGATTGCATTCAAGCTAGATAGCCTCAAACCACGCCCATACGGTGAAAGGCATCATATTTCCTCCATGCCACCAATTCAAGCATGGCAAATCGAAATCATCATACATAGGAGTTGCAGGATTTGAAACCAATGCCTTCTCTTTGACTATTAAGGAGGGGCCGGGGACCCTCTCAGGAAGTCCGCCGGCTAAAGGTGAGAATTCCACATCCGTTTACTCGTACAACCCCCTGGTCAAAAAACTGGTCTCAGCCGAACTTTCTTTCCAACCAACGTCGACAGAATTCAGGATTATAGATGAAGCGGGTTAATCCGGTGTTTCATCAGCGATAACAAGCTGTAAATTCATGAAATTGCCTCCGAATCTTCCTGTTTGCCTGTGCCCCCACGGCAACTAGGTCCGCAGCTGCATGTTCTCCCGTCTGTGGCAAACTAACAACCCTAACGTTGCGTCCTGGCAGGCACTCTACGAAACCGAGTCATTTATGACAATGATCGTACGCAGCCGTCTTTTCCATAAGATTCTCCTGTCCTACGTGGTGCTTCTCCTGGCAGTTCTGCTCATTTTGGACATCTTCATGGCCCGTAGTATCCAGATGCAATATGTCACCCAAGAGCAGGTTCGTTTGGAAACTGCGGCGCAGATTATGTCGACAACTCTGCCATTGGACTTGACCGGAGAGGCCCAGTCATGGGCTATGCGTTTAGGGGACCTGACCCGTCTCAGGATCACCTTGATCTCGTCTAGCGGTGAAGTCCTGGCGGAAAATCAATCGGATCCTTCCCAAATGAACGACCACTCTAACCGACCGGAAGTCCGACAGGCCTTAAAGAATGGAATTGGACAAAGTATAAGGTTTAGTCGGACACTGGGGAAGAATCTCCTCTACCTAGCCTACCGAATTCAGAGACCCGGCGAGACTGATTTGCTACTCAGATTGGCTCTCCCTTTGCAGGAAGTCTCGGATGATTTTCGGTCTGCTCAGCATGCCCTTTTCCTGATTTCCTTTTTCGCGTTTCTCCTTGCACTGGCCCTCGGGTATTTCCTTACCGGATCACTCGTCGGTCGCATCGAGAACATCAAGGAATTTTCCAGCGACATGGCCCAGGGCAATCTGGGGGCTCGGATTCGAGAGGAATCTCCCGACGAGTTGGGCAGTATGGCGCGTTCATTGAACGAGACGGCCGACCAAATGCAGCGATACATCACCGAACTGAAGGGAGAACAGAACCGCATTCGCGCCATCCTGGAAAGCATGCAAGCCGGGGTCTTGGCTACCGATTCCGAAGGACGGCTCACTTTAATCAATGGCGCTTTGGCCAAGATCCTCGCGATTGATCCTGAAACGAACCTAAACCTGAAAGTGCTGGAAGTTGTCCGTAACCAGGTCTTCTTGAACCTTCTGGACAATGCTATCAAGTTTACTCCTGAAGGGGGCTGCATTCTGCTGGAGGCACTCCAGCCTGAGGCAAAGGTAATTCTGGAAGTCCACATAAAGGACAACGGTCCCGGGATCCCTTCCACC
>DATKMG010000380.1:0-6809 GCA_035541995.1 Terriglobia bacterium | reverse complement strand
TGTCAAAGAGAAATTCAGATTGGAGGCGATGGAGGGATTGTAATAAGAAAAAACGTTGTTGGTGGAGGATCTGAAGGTATCGTATGACGTGTCGAATCGGGTACCTGTTTGAAAGGTCTGGGAATAGCCCAATTGTGTCTGCTGGTCTAAATCACTGCGGGTTACGGCCCCCTCGGTAGCGACATTAGAAGGGGTTGTGGCCCGAGTGGCATTGAACGAGGCCCTGCCCATGGGATCGAAAGGCCTGTAGGTTCTTACAACGGCCCATCGTGACGTCTCGAGATCCAACTGGTTCATGCGAACATTGGTGTTATTCATGAGCATAAGCCGAATGGCATCTTCCAGAGTCATTCGCAGTTCCCCGCTTACCACGAGTTCGTTCAATCCCTGAGGAGCAGGGATCTGAGTCGGCGGCGCCGGCTGGTTAATAATATTCTTAAAGTAATCCGACGTTGGAAACGTTTGGGAAATACAAACCTTCGTCGTCAGAAAGAGAAGTAATAAGAACAACAACAAGCGATGATTGCTCTGCACTAAACGACCCGCTTTGCCCATCAAATCCTCCGAATAACAGATGAATGTCCCTCATAAGTCCATGACCGACCAAGGACTAACTCACACTTCTCCCCGCCGCGAATCAAGGCTTGACGCGTCTGTGACTGCAACTAAAAGGAACCACAGAGACACAGAGGCCACAGAGAAAAACCCCTCATGAATCTAGAAATTCTCATCCCCACAGATTCTCTACTCTTTCCCTTTTGGGACTGTGACCTGCCACCCCGAATTGAGCCCCCATTCTGCACCAGCAATTTCGCCATGGTGTCGTTGTGACTTGGTGGTGAGATTTCCAGGCTGACCGTCATGCCCTGGAACACTGCGCCAATTCCAAGCTGTCTGCCTATTCGTATCGAATCGCTTCTACTGGATCCAACCGGGCTGCTTTGACGGCGGGGTAGCTTCCAAAAATCAGTCCGACTGATACTGAAACCAGGAAGGCCAACCAGATCGAACTGGCGGTCACAATTGTGGACCATCCAGCCAGCATGGCGATCAGACGGGAAATGCCAAAGCCGAACCCGACCCCGAGGATACCGCCGACAAATGAGATCAGAATAGCCTCGATCATAAATTGGCGAATAATGTCGCGTTGACGTGCTCCAAGGGCGCGCCGTACTCCGATTTCCCGCGTCCGTTCCAGAATGCTGGCAAGCATGATGTTCATGATCCCAATACCCCCCACCAGCAGGGAAATTGAGGCAATGGCCACCATAACCATATCGAAGATCCGCTGGGTTCTTTTTTGTTCTGCCAGCAATTCAGCCGGCACGATGACATTGTAATCGTCGGTTCCGCGATGGGAGGCATCGAGGATGCCGCGAACGACCCTGGCCGCTTCGAAGCTGTCAGCCCCAGCGGACAGTTGCAGATAGATGCCATCGATTTCGTCCCTCCAGCGGCTATTGATGTCTGCCATCCGCAAGATAGGACAGTAAAGTGGAACGTAAATTAAGTTGTTCCGGTCCTGCGCCGGCACACCCCCCACGTCCGACCTGATTGTCAATTGGGGTCCCACAACACCGATGACACGCAGCCATTGTTCGTGAACCTTGACAAATTGACCAATGGCATCCTGTGGTCCAAAGAGGTTGGTCTTAGTTCCCTCTCCCAACACACATACCGCTGCCCCTCGTTCGTTTTCCTCATCATCGTAAAACCGGCCTGCGTTCACCTGCAGGGAGGAGATACGTTGATAGTTGGGATCTACACCATAGAGAACCGGCATCTCTTGTTGCGGTTTTGGAAACACCTTCGATGGAGCGAAGCGCTTTCGTGCCGTCGCTACTGCAATGTCCTTGACATTGCCTCTGATTACTCGGAAATCCTGAAAAGTGAGGCCAGGGGAGGTTTTGCGAACAGTCTGAAAGGTCTGAGGATCCGTAGTTTCCTTGGCCTCCACTATGAGGTTTCGAACCCCTAATTGTTCTATGAAGGCCATCACCTGCTGCTGAGCCCCGGCACCGATCGAAAGCATTGAAACCACGGCAGCCACGCCGAAGATCATCCCAAGCATGGTCAGGAACGAACGAAGCTTGTGGGCCAGGAGATTTTGCAGTCCAATACTCAGATACAAATTGAACTGCATCCAGAGGCTCTTCTGCCCCAGATCGGACTTCATGGTGCCGCGCCTCCGAGGCCGGGGGCCACAGAAGGAGTACCAGGCGAGGATTTCCCCTTCTTCTCCGTAGGACTGATCATCGCCACTTCAACCCCTTCCCCAAGACCCTCAATCACCACGTGGCTTTCTGTCCGCTGTTTGACCTTCACTTCCTCTGCCACAAACCTGCTGCCTCTTTTGACATAAGCGATTTGCTTCCCTTCCTGGTCAAACAACGCCTGCCGCGGGAGGAACAGGACGTTTTTCAGGCTGTCACCGATGATCACGAGGCGGGCCGTAACTCCCGGCCGGAGCCGCGGGTCAGGCTTCCTGATTTCGAAGGTGGTCTCGAACTGTCGAGCCACATTCCCCATAAAGAACTCTCCCCGTGAAGCCATCCCGGCAATGGTCTTCACGCGCCCTTCAAAGGACTGCCCGGGCAGCGATTCTACTTGGAGGGTGATGGGTTGGTCGGAGTTGAGGTTGGCGCGATCGATTTCATTGATACGAGCTTCGATCTCCATCTGTTCCAAATCAAGGATCTGGACCAGGGCACGCCCTGGAAACACCATGTCGCCTTCCCGATACTCCGGAAGAGCTGCTCCGAAGAAGAAGCCCCCGCCCGCATCCATGTTGTCGCGCACCGCCACCAGCCCTGAAATGGGTGTCTTGACAATCATGTTTTCAATGTTCTTTTTCGCTTCGGCCAGACTTAAGCGGGCGCGGTCCCGTCCCGCCTCCATCACGGCGATACTTGCTCGACTTGACTCTGCGCGCGATTGAACATCTTTTTCGAGTTGGGCCAACCGCCGCCGAGCTTCCTCCAAGTTTAAATTGTTCTTTTTGGCATCGATGGTGCTGACCAGTTCATTACGACTGACCTCCAATTCGGCCCGTCGAACTTCGAAGCGGGCATGCAACAAATCGACTTGATCCTGGGCGGCCTGTACGGCCGCATCAGCCTTGGCCTTGGTGATTTGTTGCTCGGCCTGATCGAGTTCCGACTTCTCCTGTTCCGCGTGATATTCCTGCTCGCTTGGATCGATCTCGATAACCACATCGTCCTTCTTCACGAAAGTACCCGTCCTCGACAGCCTTAGAATCTGCAGGCTGCCCCCTCCCCAAACCGTAGGGGCTGTCAGCATTGCGCTCTTCACAGAACGCAACTCGCCAACGGAATGAATCTTGACTTCCACGTCTCCGCGTCGAACCAGGACGGTGGGGATTGGACGTTCCTGGCGAGTGAGGTCTCGGAAAAGCGGCTTGGCAAAATACCAGCCCATTCCTCCGACGGCAATGAGGAGGATGGGAATCAGTATCTTCTTGACAAGCCTCATTTCCTTTTTTCCTCCATGGCTTCAGGATCCTTCAAGGCAACCCTGTCCCCCTTCTTGAGATTGCCGGAGATGACCATCTGGCCTTTGGTCCTTCTCAACACTTGCACGACGCGCGGCGAATAGCCCGCCTGACCCAACACGAAGACCACATAGTGCCTTTCGCGCTGGAAGAGTGCCTCGGGCTTAATCATCAAGGAATCGGGGACCTGCTCCACTAGAACGCGCACGTTAGCGCTCATTCCCGGCCGCAAGCGCGGGTCACGCTGGTTCAGGGTGATGATCACGTCAAAATTCTTAGGGGGTGGCCAAGTACTGAAATCGTTCCGCGCCAGTGTGCTGATTTCATCCACTTTCCCTTCCAGCTCCCGGTCGGGGAGGGCATCGACGTTTACTTTGACGGGGTTGCCCACTTTGATCCGGCCCCGGTCGGTTTCATCAATGCGGGCCGTCACCTTCAAGGTAGACAAATCGGGTAGTTCGGCAATGGCCGCATGGGGGTAAGCCTTATCGCCTTCTTTGAATTCCGGAGCGTTGCTGCCAAAGCCAAATCCACTGCGATTTCGAAAGTTGGGCAACAAGGTCACCATCCCGTCGAGGGGAGCCCGGAGAGTCATCTCGGAAATGCGATGCTCTGTTTCGGTCACCTCATACCGCTCGGCATTACGTTTATGTTGACCGGCAGCGGCGTCGGCGGCAAAACCGTCCCGGTCAGAGATGACCTTTTGATCAGTTTCGACAACCAGCTGCTCGGCATTGCTTAAGAGCAATTTGTTCTTCTCTCCGTCGATTTTGGAGAGGATTTCCTGCTTGCTGGCCTCCAAGCTGGCTCGCTCGACATCATATTTCCGTTGCATGACCAGCGTGACGTTTTGCTCTTCCTGCAACTTGGCCTGTGCCTTTGTGCGTTCAATCTCGGCTTCCGCCTGCCGCAAGGCAGATTTGCGCTCATTCAAGGTTCCTTGCAGGTTCGAAGTGTCAAACTGAACGACGATATCGCCCTTCCTCACCAGGGTCCCGCTCTTGAGCAGTTTGATGATTTGCAGATCGCCGGCCCGGGCCGGCGCCGTCATGACAATCGATTTGAGGGCCTTCATTTCGCCCCGCATCTGGACGTAATCCAGAAATTCTCCGAATTTGACCTCCTCATTAGGCAAATCCGGAGCTCGACGGGTAAAGTGATACGCTCCACCACCAACGGCAAGGAGGATGAAGATCCCAAGAAATGAGAAATTTCGCCACTTTTTCCATCGCTTTCGTGAATGATTCGTCATGTCAAGACTTGTTTCCCCCCGAAGATCGAGTCCCTAGCAACAGCGTTTCACCAGCTTCCAATCCAGTTTCGATGACCACTTCCATATCGCTTTTCTGCGCAAGTCTAACCACGCGGTCCTGGGTTTTCCCCTCTTTAAGAACATTCACTTTTGCTACGCCGTTTTCCATATGGATGGCGTCCCGAGGCACCACCAGGACAGAAGGGACACGTTCTACTTCCACATCGATTGCAGCTGATAAATCCGGCATCAACCGAGGATCACTCCCTTTCAGACCAAATAAGGCCACGAAGGTCCGAATCCGATTTGAGAGATTGTTGGGTACACCTATGGGTGCCACTTGTTTGAGCTGTCCCGTAAACGTCAGTCCCGGATAGGCATCCAAGCTGATTTGAGTAGTCTGGTCTATTTTCATGAACAGGAAATCAGCCTGGTTGACACGAGCGCGCACTTGCATGATGGAAGGGTTCACGAGCTGCAGAATCGAGGAACCCGGGTGGACAGAATCTCCTTCCTGGACTTCTCCCATATTCTGTCCCTTCCAGATTTGGCTCAAAACGACGATCCCCTCCATGTTGGCCCGGATTACCATTTTCTCCATGTTGCTTTGCGCATGGGTCATGGCTAATTTATTGTGGATCGACTGGATTTCCAGTACCCGCAAGTCCGCTTCAGCGGCCTGCCTCTTTAAGTTGTACGTGGTTCGCAACGCTTCCAATTTGGCTTTGGCTTCTTCGTAAATCAGGACGTTCTTCTCCGCATTAATGCGGGCAATAACCTCATTACGCTGCATTTCCCATTTCGCCGAAGCTGCATCGTTTTCCGCCGCCTTCAATTCTGTGTCGTCCTTGGCTTTCGCAGCTGCAATTTCTGCCTCCTTCCTCTTGATTTGCTCCACCTGTTGCAGATATTCCTGCTGCGTGTCCAGGAAATTTCGAATTTGTCCCTGCCGGTCGAACTCGACCAGCAAATCTCCGGGCTTAACCCGGGTTGCTGCCGCGACCAACTTGGTAATAGTCAAATCGCCCCAACCGCTTCGCCCCGGAAGACGAGGTGCCAAAACACTAAAGGATTGGATAGCTTCAGTAGTTCCGGCCAAACGAACGGTCCGAACGAAATCGCGCCTCTCCACCTTCGCCATTCGAACTGCTGTGCCATTGGTCTGGGCAGATTTGGCCTTGCTAACACCGCTGCAGGCCGCAAAAACAAATCCTAGAATAAGGAAAATGACGGTGCAGAGGAAAAGGGGCGGAAAAAATCTTATGCTTTCGTCGCCAGTATGTTCCAAAGATATCGGGTCTGTCCCTTTGCCTGATTGTATATTCGATCCACGAACCATGACAACCCTCTGGAGTAAATCGGAATATTGGATGGAAGGTGCTTGAATACAACGGCAGGTGATTTTGCCCCACTAGAATGTTATACGACAGAAGGAAGCAAAAAGTTACCAAAAAAAAGTGTCGTATCTTTTCTATTCACTCCAGTCCCGAAAAGTCAGGCTGCAAGGAGTGGCTTGAAGAGGAGGCGGAGTGGTATGATTCAAAAATGAGTGAAGCTAAAGGCACGAAGATGTTTGAAGTTACCTGCCCGTGCTGCCAGGCGGTCCTAAAGATCGACCCTCAGACTCGATCGGTCATCACGTCCAAGGCCCACGAGAAGCCACGCCCGCTTGAGGACATCGAGACGGGACTGGAGCGCCTTAAAGAAGATACCATTCGGCGCGAAGAGGTTTTCCGCAAATCCTTCGAAGCAGAGAAAATGCAGCAGCAAGTTCTCGCCAAGAAATTTGACGAGCTGTTCAAAAAAGCCAAAGAAACGGCTAACGAGCCTCCACCTAAGAGAGACATCGACTTGGACTAGACTCCGCACTTCCTCAGTTTTGGACTTCGAGAAGGGGTAACCCTCTTTTCTCTGCACAAGCCAGGGGCAGACATTCTCACTTGAAAATACAGTTTTCCTTTTCCTGTCCTCATTTCGCAATCCCGAGTTGGTAGAGAATGAACGCATAATCGAAGGCAGTGTCTCTTAGCCTGTCATATCTTCCCG
>DATKMG010000379.1:0-4956 GCA_035541995.1 Terriglobia bacterium | reverse complement strand
GGCTGACAAAGGATGAGGACCCGGGCGGAGGATTCCTCAACCTTAGCCGCAGCGAATCTGCCGGCCAATATCAGATTAGTCTTGCCACTCCGCTGAGCAATCCGACAATCTACCAGGTCGAATCCCTTGCAGGAGGAAGCTGGCGGAGGACGGACACTTTGCCTGACGGCACCCGTTCAGTCCGGACCATCAGCAATTACGGAACGGAGAGTGTCACGTCTCCTGATGGAACTACGGCCAGCCTGGTCGAGCAACCCGACCCGCGCTGGGGCATGCAGGCCCCCCTTGTCAATAGTCTGGTGACGACCACCCCGGGAGGCTTGAGTGCCACTCTAGCAGGCACAAGCACAGCCAGTCTTTCGTTGCTCTCCGATCCGCTAAGCCTGACGACGAGGACCAGCACTCTCGCGATCAACGGACGGACTTACTCCAGCGTATATACCGCGTCAAGTCGAACCTTCACCAACACGACCCCCATGGGTCGCGAGAGCACCAGCACCATCGACCTGTTGGGTCGTGCGGTCCGCTCGCAGTTGGCAACGCTTGAACCGGCCAGCTTCGGGTACGACAATCGAGGCCGCTTGCAGATTGTCTCCCTGGGCAATGGCTCAGCGGCTCGGACCACAAGCTTTGCGTATAACGGCAATGGCTGGCTGGAAACAATTACGGATCCCATGAGTCGCGTCACGCGATTTGAATATGACCAGTCAGGAAGAGTCACCCTGCAAACCTTGCCCGATGGGAGAGAGATTCGTTACAGCTATGACGCCAATGGCAACATTACTTCAATCACTCCCCCGGGAAGACCGCAGCACGGCTTTGATTACACAGAAGTGGATCTATTGAATGTGTACGATCCCCCGCCTGCCACAAACATCGGCACACGAGTCACGACCACCAATTACGACACCGAGCGAAAGCCCACAAGAGTCACGCGGCCCGACGGACAGACCATTGATTTTGATTACGACACAGCCGGCAGGCTGAGTGCCTTGAATCTGCCGGAGCGGCGGCTCACTTACGGCTACAGCCCCACGACTGGAAACCTCGCTAGCATTACCGACTCTACCGGTGGATCACTCAGTTACACCTACGACGGAACTCTACCGAAAAGCACCTCCTGGAGTGGCCCGGTCACAGGGGCAGTCAGCCGAAACTACGACAATAACTTCCGAGTGATCTCGCGGTCGATTAACGGCGGCAACACAATTAACTTTACTTACGACAACGACAGCCTGCTGACCAGCGCAGGAAGCATGACCCTGGCGCGAAATCCTCAGAACGGCCTTCTGGCAGGCACCACGCTGGGCAACATTTCCGATTCCTGGAGCTATAACAGCTTTGGTGAACCCGTCGGTTATACGGCTTCATCGGGAGGAATGTCCATTTATTCCGTCGGTTTCACTCGGGACACGCTAGGGCGGATTACGACCAAGACTGAGACTCTTGGTGGAACAATCGACACCTATAACTACGGTTATGATGCAACTGGAAGGCTAGAGACCGTCTCCAGGAACGGCTCCCTCATCTCGACCTACACCTATGATGCCAACAGCAACCGTTTGAGTGCTCGGCGAACCACGAATCCCGAACCTCTAACCGCTTACACGTACGATAACCAGGACCGCTTGATTGCTTCAGCCTCAGGTACGAATTCCTGTTCCTTTGCCTACACGGCCAATGGCGAGTTGCAGACCAAGACCTGCGGCACTCAGACGACCACTTATACCTATGACGTGCTGGGGAACCTGCGGCGGATGATTTTGCCGGATGGGACTCAGATTGATTATGTCATCGATGGCCAGAACCGGCGCATTGGGAAGAAGGTCAACGGGTTGATGGTGCAGGGCTGGCTCTATGGGAGCCAGCTTGCCCCGGTGGCCGAGTTGGACGGAAACAACAGCATCATTTCCATATACGTCTATGGCAGCAAGGCCAATGTGCCGGATTACATGGTCAGGAGTGGGGGCAGCTATCGAATCATTTCTGATCATCTGGGCAGTCCCAGGCTGGTGCTCAACTCGACTACTGGTGCAATGGCTGAGCAGATTGACTACGACGAGTTCGGAAATGTCACAAACGACACCAATCCGGGCTTCCAGCCCTTTGGTTTTGCCGGAGGCTTGTATGACTCGCAAACCAAGCTGGTACGCTTTGGAGCTCGTGACTACGACCCTGAAACTGGTCGCTGGACCAGCAAAGACCCGATATCCTTTGCGGGAGGGGATGCCAACCTTTATGAGTATACCTTTGACGACCCGATCAATTTGTTGGATCCTTCCGGCCATCTCACCATTCCGGGATTTGGTTGGGCGGATGTCGGAGAAGGGGCAGGACAGGACGCTTTGGGATTCTACATTGGTATCATCAATGATCCCACTGCCGACTCACTGGAGAGAAATGCAGCTTGGGTAGGAGGGTTCTTTGCCGCCCTATGGACGCCCTGTACGTCGGACGCAACATTCACGACATTAACCTCCGCTTGGGGGGTTGGGAAGTGGGCTGGCAGACCCTTCTGGAGATATGTTGGACCAAGATCAAATCCAAATAGCGGATGGCTGACTCGCGGTTGGGGATGGAAACCACCGTACGGGGCAGATTTCAAGACTGCGAAGGAAGTGCTCCAACTTCCGAATATGCCTAATGCGGTCAAGCAGGTCAAAGTTCCTTGGTGGAAGCCTGTTCTGGGACCGAGGACAGTGGCGGGCAACCCTCAATGGGGAATGGGTGGAGGGTGGGAATATTTCCTAGGATGGAGGTGGCCATTGTGAGTCTTTCAATGGAAGGGTCGAATTACATGGGGGATGATGGGAGAGGAGATTGTTTCTTTTCTCTGAAGTCTTGGCTAGATTTCCAGCAGCAACTTGTTCCTGCCGAGGTCATCATGAGGATCGCTGCTGTCAAGTGGAAGATGAAGTTCTTATCGAATATTAGGGGTAGTTGGCCTGCAAGACGACTCAGAAAGCGAAGAGGTTTATATACAGAAGAGATACGGTGGATGCTAAATCCTAATTATTTGATAGATAAGGAGTTATTCTATCAGTTGCGTAAGCAGAAGACTCGAGAGATCTGGGGGTTCTTCCGTAAGGATGTAAGGGATGAGGAGATCAAACGATATTCGGTGGAGGAAATGATGGATCACGAATTGTTAGCAAGAGATTTAGAATTAGCAATTCAGCCACCGGGCGGCGGACACATTGGAACGTAGCTAGCACGTGAAAACACGTCTCAGTGAGGATCTGGCAGGTTGCTGGAGAAACTCGGTGGAGAAACTCGGGGTCACATCTCATTATTATTCGGTTCTGCTACAAAACCCCTGATATTATACGGTGTTTGTCAGATCTGAATGATCCGTTGAGAGAGTTCGAACAATTGCGCATTTTCGGCAAGCGTGTATAATCACCGGACGGCTGGTGGCTTTAAAGCGACTCGAATCTCCCGCCCAGACAGGTGAGTTCCCTCCTGTCGATCCCATCTGCCAAAGGCATAAAAAGTGTCTGTTCTTTGCCCTGGGCGGCCGCTCTCCCCCCTGGCCCTCCCGCCAAGATTTCGCAGACCAAACCTTTCATTTCTCTCCCTCGGAGGACGGCTTGGAGCGTTGCTGGCGGCGGTTCTTTTGACGGAAGTGCCGACCCAGGCCCAGCCCCATCCCGGCGAACTCCCTGTGCTCAAGGTCCCGCGGGTCACAGAAGCTCCTAACCTTGAAGATTTCACGGACATGAAGCCCAGCCCGGCTTGGGAGGGTCGATTGGCCAAGGCGGAGGGATTCATCCAGCGATTGCCCCAGGACGGGGAACCCACCTCACAGCGTACCGAAGCCTACGTGGGATATGACCAGGAGAACTTCTACTGCATCTTCGTTGCCTTTGATTCGGAGCCGGGCAAAGTGCGGGCCCACAAGACTCCCCGCGACAATCTTTACGGCGATGAGCGGTTGGACCTTTTTCTTGACACTTACCACGACTTTCGACGTGCCTTTGTATTTACCGTCAATCCCCTGGGTTACCAGATGGACGGACTCTGGACGGAGGGAATGCGTAGCCAATACGACCGCTCGTTCGATACCGTATTGGGGAAAGTTGGTGGAAAGTTGGGGTCAAATCTCATTATTCATTATTCTATTGACAGTTGATCATCTTCCTTCCTATCCTCTGTTGATAGAGGGGATCGAATTGGGAGAAGGAGCAGACGATGGCTCGACCCTTGAGGATCTATGTACCGGGCGCCTGGTATCATGTCACAGCTCGGGGCAACGAACGTCGCGACATTTTCCGGGACGAGGCCGATCGCCAGCGCTTCCTGGCCCAACTGGGAGCTATGGTGGAACGCTACCGGGTCCGCCTCTATGCTTATGTCTTAATGAACAACCACTATCATCTGCTGCTGGAACCCAGTGAAGGGAATTTGAGCCGGGCCCTGCAGTGGTTGAATGCGAGTTACAGCCAGTGGTTTAACCGGCGGCACCGCCGGAGTGGGCATCTGCTCGAGGGGCGCTTCCAATCCCGGCTGGTGGAGGCCGAGCGGTGGGGACTGGAACTAAGCCGCTATGTGCACCTGAATCCCATCCGGACGGGCCGGCAGGGTCTGGACAAGAAGCGACGGGAAGGCTGGCGGCGGGGAGTGGGCCGGGCGGTAAAGGGGCAGGCCGTGGCAGATCGGGTTGAGCAGTTACTGGCCTACCGGTGGAGTTCCTACCCGGCCTATGTGGGATTGGCCGATTGTCCGGCATGGTTGAGCTGTGACCGGGTGCTGGGACTGATAGGAGGGCCGAAGAGGGAACGGCGGGAGGCGTATCAGTGTTATGTCGAACAGGGCGCCCAAGAAGGAATGGAACCCTCTCCCTGGGAGCAGCTGAAGGGTCAGGTGGTGCTGGGAGAGGAATCGTTCGTCAATCAACTCCAGGATTTCTTAAAGGGGGATGAGCGGGAACAAGCGGGATTGAGGCAGTTGCGGTCC
>DATKMG010000378.1:0-6610 GCA_035541995.1 Terriglobia bacterium | reverse complement strand
CGGGCCATCCAGCCAAGCCAACGGGAAGCCAAAGTGGGCGTCCGAGATCTGGCTGAAAGGGCTTTGCTGGAGGATGCCCCGGCCTGCGCCGTCATCAACGCCGAGTTCGAAGTGCTCTACATTCATGGCCACACCGGCAGATACCTGGAACCGGCCCAAGGGGAAGGCAGTTTAAACCTTCTCCGCATGGCGCGCGAGGGGTTGAAACTGGAATTGAGCCTCGCGGTACGCAAGGTCATCGCTCAGCAGGTGACCGTCCGATTTGGGGGCTTGCGGGTTAATGCGAACGGAGACACCTCCGTCGTGAATCTGGTGGTGCGACCGGTGACGCAAACTGACGCCGCGCGGGGTCTGATTATGGTGCTGTTCGAGGACGTGCCCTCCGAATCTCGCTCGGAGGCACAAACCGTGCAAGAGCCCATCACAAACCAAGAGCAGAAGATCGCCGACCTCGAGCGGGAACTCAGAACCAAGGAGGAATACCTTCAGACCACCATCGAGGAACTAGAGACCACCAACGAAGAACTCAAGTCCTCCAACGAGGAATTGCAGTCCTCTAACGAGGAGCTGCAGTCCTCTAACGAGGAATTGGAAACTTCCAAGGAGGAGTTACAGTCGCTCAACGAGGAACTGGTAACGGTCAACACAGAACTGCAAAAGAAGATTGATGCCTTATCGCAGGCCAACAACGACATGAACAACCTGCTGGCTGGCACGGGCATTGGCACCATCTTTGTGGACCACCAACTGCATATTCAACGCTTCACTCCTGCGGCGACTCAGATCATTAGCCTCATTCAGACCGATATCGGGCGTCCGGTGAGTGATATCGCCTCCCGGCTGGCGGGGTATGACCGCCTGGCTGAGGATGTTAGGGTGGTGCTGGACACCCTGATTCCCAAAGAAGCCGAAGTCCAGGCCCGCGAAGGGCAGTGGTACTTGATGCGCATCCTACCTTATCGCACCCTGGAAAACGTCATTGAGGGGGCGGTCGTGAGCTTTGTCGAGATCACCAAGCAGAAGGAACTGCAACAGCAGCTCCAGGAGTTGGCGCGCATTGCACAGAAAGCCCAGGATTATGCAGAGAACATAGTGGATACAATCCATGAGCCACTGCTTGTCCTGACTGCCGACCTGAAGGTCGCTTCGGCCAACAGTTCGTTTTACGAGTTCTTCCATGTGGCCCCGGAAGAGGCGATCGGAAGATCGTTGTACGATCTGGGCAACAATCAATGGAATATTCCAGAGCTGCGCAAATTGCTGGAAGAAATCCTGCCGCAAAAGACGAGTTTCAAGGGATTCCGTGTGACACGCGACTTTCCAGCCATAGGGCGACGCACCATGATTCTGAACGCGCGCCAGATCCCTCAGAAGACCGGCACAGACCGGCTGATCCTGCTGGCGATGGAAGATATCGTTGAACTCTAATGTCGCATTGGATTGAAGGTTGGGACAAAGGAGGCCACCATGAAACCAGAGCACACCGACGACGAGTCCGCAAACCTGCTTTCCGACCTGCGCCGGCGAGCAGAGGAGATGTTGTGGAAGCAACCTGCGGAATTGGAGAAAATCACGCCCGAGGAAACCAAGCGCCTGCTCCACGAACTGCGGGTGCATCAGATCGAGCTGGAGCTGCAAAACGAGGAATTGCGCCGTGCGCAACTGGATCTCGCGGCATCTCGTGAAAAATATTTTGACCTCTACGATTTAGCCCCGGTGGGTTATTTGACAATTAACGAAAAGGGTCTGATCCTGGAGGCCAATCTCACCGTCGCTAGCCTGTTGGGCCTGGAAAGAACACAATTGATCAAGCAGCCGGTGACCCACTTCATCTTCAGGGAAGATCAGGATATTTACTACCGGCATCGCAAACTGCTTCTAGAAAGTCAAGCGGGGCATGTGTCCGAACTGAGAATGTTGAGAAGGGACGGCGCCCCTTTCTGGGCTCGAATAGAATCGATACTAACGCGCGGCAGCGACAACGACGTCCTTTTGTGCCAGACCACGGTGAGCGACATCACCGCTCGGAAGCTGGCCGAGGAGCAGCGGTTTGAGATTGAGCGCGGCCTCCAGCAGACGCAGAAGCTCGAAAGCCTGGGGGTGCTGGCCGGCGGGGTGGCCCACGACTTCAACAACCTGCTGCTGGCCATCCTGGGTCATGCCGACTTGGCGATGGAGGAGTTGCCGCCCCTGTCGCCCGCCCTAAGGAGGATTGAAGAAATCTCTAAGACCTCGCTTCGGGCAGCCGACCTCTGTCTGCAAATGCTCGCGTATGCCGGCAAAGGGCACTCCGATCTGAAACGCGTGGACCTGCGAGCGCTCGTGGAGGAAATGGCTCATCTGCTCAAGACCTGCATCAGCAAGAAAGCGGCCCTCAACCTGAAACTGGAACAGAAATTGCCGCCTATTCAGGCCGACGCCAGCCAGATCCGGCAGATTGTCATGAACCTGACCCTCAATGCCTCCGAGGCCCTCGGAGAGCACAGCGGGGTGATTACGATTTCCACAGGCGCCCGAGAGAGCAACCAAGACTATCTGCGAGGGGCCAGTCTGGGAAACGACTTGCCTTCGGGTGTGTACGTCTACCTGGAGGTATCAGACACGGGCTGCGGCATGGACGCGGAAACGCAGAAGAGGATTTTTGAGCCGTTTTTCACCACCAAGTTCTTGGGCCGTGGTTTGGGGCTGTCGGCTGTGCAGGGAATTGTGCGGACGCATAAGGGGGCGTTAAGGCTTTACAGTGAACCGAGTAAAGGGACGACGCTCAGGGTGTTGTTTCCTGCACTCTCCACGAACGAAGAGGAGACAACAGAGACGACGACAGAGGCCAGCGCGCGCGCATGGCGAGGCAGCGGTACGGTGCTGCTGGTGGACGACGAGACCATCGTTCGGGACGTAGTCAGGGAAATGCTCCAGTTCTATGGCTTTTCCGTTCTTACCGCAATGGATGGGAAAGCCGCGCTGGATCTGTATCGCGAGCGGGGCAGGGAGATCAGCCTGGTGTTGCTCGATATGACCATGCCCCACATGGACGGAGCCGAAACGTTCCGCGCGCTGCGCCAGCTGAACCCCGTAGTCCCTGTGATTCTATCGAGCGGCTATGCGGAGCAGGACGTTACGCCGCAGTTTGCCGGCAAAGGTCTAAACGGCTTTCTCCAGAAGCCCTACACGCTGGAAAACCTGCAGACCAAATTAAGCCAGATGATGTCGCCCCCAACATCCAAGGGCTCGGACCGTGACGGCTGAGCCAATGCTTAATCTGCCCCCAAGGGGAAACCCCGATCCATTGGGAATATTGTGTGATGCGCCTGCCGGACGGTTGGTCTTCAAATGACGGTTCCGTCTGGAATGATAGCGTCCCTGGGAATGACGATGATGCTGTCCCGAACGTAGAAATTCTCTCCATCAAAATTAGTATGCTTGTCGGAATTACCGATGGTTACGTTCTTACCGATCCGCGCGTTCGTATCGATAATCGCATTGGAGATTGTGACATGATCGCCGACGCCAATATTGGGAATGTCCCGTTGCGCGTTTTCGCTGAACTGTTCAGGCGTCTCATAAAAGTCTGCTCCCATGATGTAGGAATGGGTAATCGTGGTCTCATAACCAATGCGGCTGCGGATGCCAATGACAGAGTTTCTAATGTGAGACCCGTTAAGAAAGCTGCCTTCTGAAATGATACTTTGATGTAACTGGCAGTCGTGCATTTTCGAACCCGGCAAGAAACGCGCTTGAGTATAGATGGGGCGCGGCTCCTGGTAGAAATTGAATTTAGGCAAGGTCGCGGTTAAATCTAAATTGGCCTCATAAAACGAACGAATCGTCCCAATGTCGGCCCAATAGTCAAAAAAGGGGAAACTCATCACCTGGTACTTGCCGGTTGCAACCGGAATGACGTCTTTCCCAAAGTCGTTGGCGCTGGTCTGGGTAAGGATTTCCAGCAACAGCTGCTTCTCGAAAACATAAATACCCATGGAAGCCAGGTAGGCTCTGCCTTGGGGAAATTTCTCCCAGTCAAACTTGCCTGCCAATTGACTTTCTAAATGTTCTAGTTGATCCGGACGCGGCTTTTCGCGGAAGAGAACGATTTGTCCCTTTTCATTCACTTTCATGATTCCAAAACCTGGGGCTTGTTGGGCCGTCACCGGGATGGTGCCAACGGTTATGTCGGCCTTGCTTTCCAGATGAAACTCCAGAATCTTTCGATAATCCATCTGGTAAAGCTGGTCCCCGGACAAAATCAAGATATGGGACACATCAATCTCTTTGAGATGTTGAATGCTTTGTCGCACAGAATCTGCACTCCCTTGAAACCAGTGCGGGTTTTCCAGGGTTTGTTCAGCAGCCAGAATGTTGACGAATCCTTGGGAGAAGTGGTCAAAACGGTAAGTCTGAGCAATATGTTGGTTGAGAGAAGCCGAATTGAACTGGGTCAAGACAAATACCTTGCGAATGTCGGAATTGATACAGTTGCTGATAGCGATATCGACAATGCAATATTTCCCTGCCAAGGGTACAGCAGGTTTGGAGCGGTGTTTGGTTAAAGGAAACAAACGCTCCCCTTTGCCGCCGCCTAATACAATCCCTAACACTTTACTAGGAATTACACTCATAGAGTACCTCGCCGTCAAACAACTTCAGTCTCTCATGAAATGCGAGTACTGGTAGCCACGACAAACTGCTTTGGGGTTGTCGTGGGCTTACGCTGACTTTCCCGAGCCGCTCGAGACGTCTGCACGTTACGGACGAAAGGCCGCTTTGTTCGCGGGCCTGGCCTTCTCCCCGACAGCTCGTGTGTCCTCATCTTCCTCCTTTTGACGCTCAATCTTGCGCCGAGGAGCATCTTGCTCATCCAACCCAATCGCTTTCACGATTGCCGCCCGGGCCAGGGGATCCAGCCGTTTTGAATAGACCAGCATCCCAAAAGCCGGTTGGTAAGACGAACGGAAGAGGTTGAACGAGTACTGCGAATCTTCCCAGCGCGCTATCACCTCTTCGCTATCGTTATAGACATAGAATGAAGAGAAGAGGATGACCTTCTCAGCAGGCCGGGTTGCAGAGCCATACCGGGCCGAAATAACTCCGACCATGTCGTCATTGGTCAGCCCTTGGGTCTTAGACTGATCGTAGATGACCAGCACTCGAAAAAGCTCACCGTTGTAAAAGCTGAAGAGAACTTCTTTCATCGGGTCCGATACCGGTGGAGAACCCAGAGACTCCTGCGGCCGCCATTCCAGTTCCTGAATCAGCGCCGGACGCTGGTAGATCGTCCTGGCCTCAGCGGGCTTTACACATGCCCGTTTCGCTACTGCGAGCAGGCTCATTCCCAATTGAAACTCCCGATACCTGGAAAGATCTCGTGCCGGAATCAACGGCGCCGAAACCGGTAACGGCGGTAGCATAAAGTTCAGAAACCGTTGGGATTGTAACGTTGGAGCCGTAGGCAACGGTTGGAGAACCATCTTCTCCTCGGATGGTTTCACATCCTGGGCATAAATCAAGGGCACCGCTGACAGCACGACCCAGAAAACTAAAATTGCGAGATTGCGAGCGCTGATCATGCGGGTCCTCCTTCAGGGGGATCTGACACTTTACGAATTGCAAAACGTATTCAAACCGACGGGAAAACTCTTCTAATCCAGGTAGTCCCTTCGACCACGAACTCTAAGAGGCTGGGTTCTCTTCACTTAGGCTTGGCACTGGTTGTCATGTTCGTTTTGCTTCCCTGTCCCAGTCCCTTCCGCAATTCGCGACTCCTCGCCCGCTGAAGATTCCTTTTCTTCCGTTCCCGGCCAAACCTGGCTTTGTCACCAGTTCTCTCTGACATGTTCTCCTCCTTGAGAGCTCAGTACTTTTGCTTTAGACTGTGTCTATCTTAGCTCGGTCCCTTTCTGCAATCCGCTCATCCTGGCATAGAGAAACGCTCTCTCTTGAATATGTCTGGGGTGGACAGAGACAGTCACATGCCGCAACCCCAGAAAACGTTCGTCGGTCACCTGATACCTTGGCACTTAGAGCCATTCAGGTTGCAGGTTTAGAGTGCCTTGGTTCCCGTCGTGCTATCTGATATCGGTGCCACGCAGGCTGTTGGTCGCCTCTTCCACGCAGCTAAGGACAACAGAAACGTTGCCAGGCAAACCCAATCTAGCCAGAGAAGGGCTTTCCCGGAAAGCCCAAGGGTGACAATGGGATTGAAAATTATGGCAATCGTTAAGAATCCGGCCGCCCAGAAATACCGGCTGGCACGAACCGCCTGCGTGATTGCCAAGAAGCTGGATAGACATACCACAGTTTCCAGTAGGACTTGATTACCTGCGGTGGGGAGGCGTAAGCCCGCCAGCAGTAACACTACCACCGAGACCCATTTCATCATTTTAGTAATCATGGGTAACTTCCTTTCTTCTTATGCCCGCCTGAGTACGGATGTATATGGATTAGGACAGATCAAACACTTAATTAGACTAGGTTAACTATATTTACTTGTCAAGTTAATTTTACCGGATAATTAACCATCATCGGTTAATCCACGGCTGCCGGAACCGGTTCTTGATCAACGAGATCTGGCAAACGCTGGGGACGAGGACGAAACGACTCCGCCAGATCATTT
>DATKMG010000377.1:0-7800 GCA_035541995.1 Terriglobia bacterium | reverse complement strand
TTGGAGGGGAGAAAGCCGCTGCTCCATAGGCGGGAAAACAGGGGCTGGTCAACGTTCAAGGCATTGGCCTGCGAGATCAGCACCACAAATGCCGGCAAGTTTTGATTTTCACTGCCCAATCCATAGCTGACCCAGGATCCCATGCTGGGCCGGCCCGGTTGTTGGAAACCCGTTTGGATGAAGGTTATTGCCGGATCGTGGTTGATAGCATCGGTGTTCATCGTCTTAATGATGGCGATGTTATCGACGACTTTTCCTGTGTATGGCAGCAACTCACTGAGCCAGGTTCCCGATTTACCGTACTGGTTGAATTTGAAGATAGACGAAACAACCGGGAAAGAATCCTGTCCCGAAGTCATCCCCGTAATGCGCTGGCCATTCCGCACAGAGTCAGGGAGTTCGGTCCCGTGAAGCTTTTTGAGGGCGGGCTTATAATCAAACAATTCCATCTGCGATGGCGCACCCGACTGGTGCAGGAAAATAACCCTTTTGGCCTTTGGCGCAAAATGAGGCAAACCCAGCAAACCACCAGTCTTGGGGTTGAAGTTCGCTTCCTGTGAAAATGCATTGGGTGCCAGCAAGGAGGTCAAAGCTGCGGTGCCAATACCCACACTGGTCCGCCCAAAAAACTGCCGACGGGTCAACAACAGTTTGAATTCCCTTTCAAGGTCCAAGGTCTCACTCCTTCGTAATGGTCTCGTCAAGATTAAGGATGATGCTCGCGACAGTCGTCCAGGCTGCCAGTTCGACGGGATCCAGGTTCGGGCTCGTGGGCAATTCACCAACTTTCAGCAGGCGCGTGGCAGCCTTGTCCTGTCGACGGTAATCTGCGAGCTGTTGACTAAGAGTATCCTGCAGAATCCTCAGTTCCTTGGAATCCGGAAAGCGGGCCGTTGCCATTCGGAACGCATAACGAACCCTCTCGACAGGATCTTTGCCGGCTTGGGTTAATGCCAGTTGGGCCAGACCACGGGCAGCCTCAACGTAAGTCGGGTCATTGAGCAACACCAGGGCTTGAAGCGGCGTGTTGGTGCGGGCCCGCCGAGCCGTGCATTTTTCCCGATCAGGCGCATCAAATGTGACCAGGGAAGGTGGAGGAACCGTCCGCTTCCAAATCGTATACATACTGCGCCGATAAAGATCTTGGCCTTCGCTGGGCGTGTAGGACTGGCCGGAAAAAACACCCCCGAACGCCATTTCCTCCCACAAACCTTTGGGTTGGTAAGGGTAGACACTGGGTCCACCGACCCGGGAGTCGAGCAATCCACCAATCGAAAGAGCGTTGTCGCGGACTGTTTCAGCGGGTAACCGAAAGCGTGCTCCTCGAGCCAACAGCCGGTTTTCAGGGTCCCGTTCCACGAGTTCTTTAGTAACTCGCGAAGATTGCCGATAGGTGGCCGAGGTGACGATCAGGCGCTGCATAGCCTTGATGTCCCAGCCGTTGCGAACGAATTCAGTAGCTAACCAATCGAGAAGTTCAGGATGGCTAGGTGGCTCGCCTTGTGATCCGAAATCTTCGGCGGTCTTGACAAGCCCCATGCCGAAATAATTCTGCCAAAACCGGTTTACAGCCACCCGTGCCGTCAGAGGATGAGAAGGACCCACGAGCCACCTGGCCAGCCCCAGGCGATTCACAGGCAAGTCCTTGGGGAAAGGAGGCAGGCACGACGGAACTCCGGGAGAGACTTTTTTCCCTTTATTGCGATAATCGCCCCGCGCAAGCACGTAGGTTTCCCGGGGCTTTTGCATCTCCTTCATCACCATTGTGGTGGGGATTTGCTCTTCCAATTCTTCCTTTTGCTCTCTCAATCGCTTCAGGTCGGCGTAGGTTTGCCGCAAGGCCTGAGGCGCCTCGTATGTCAAGAAGTACTCCCTGAGCTTGTCGTGGCTGGCCTTGAGTTGCCTCTCCAGCTTGGATTCCTTTGGCTTTTCCGCCTCCAGGTCTTTATCCAGGTCTTCTTCTTGCTCCTCGGCATCGACTTTGGGTTCCTCAATGTTCTTAATGGGCTTTCCTGAAACCTCCGCCAACATGCTACGGACGGGGGACAGGATGGCTAGATTTCTGATCTCCTCAGAGCTTAATACCCGGTCATAGATGCAGAGATCATCCAATCCGCCCTTATAGGGTTTAGACAGATTCTTGTTGCCAATCTGCAGAGATGCGGAGGTCTCAATTGATCCTGTTAGACTGTCCTCTACGACCTGGATCTCTTTTGGTTTTCCATCCAAGTAGAGTCGAACCCCTCCAGCCCGACCCGAGCCATCGTAGGTAAACAAAAGCGAAAACCATGAATCCTCAACAATTGGTTCCCGAGTTCGAAATTGGATTGCATTGCCCGGCAATTGGTGAGCCAGGCGAAACAAGATGTACATGCCTTTTCTTTGACGTGGCAGTTTGACTGTTTCGTCCAAGAGTACTTCAAAACCCTTCCGTTCTTGAGGACCGTTCAGGGCCTGAAGAACTCCGACGCCGTTAGGCCCTATCTCCAGGCCATAGGGATCCAACCACATCGCCACAGAGAAAGGATGATCCTTTTGGAGTATGCCGGGTTTCTCGAAACTGACCGAGGTTTCCCCATCAAACACAACTCCTTTGGCTACTGCCCCAAAGTCATAGACAACCTCTCCCTTGATGAGTTTCCCCGGCGAACAATGGCCCGAATCGTCGTTCAGATCTCCTTCGAAAGAATAGTGGGCCACCAAGCCTGCTGTAGGAGCCGCCAGCAGGGTAGCAGGCCGGGTCTTCTCCCATTCTATCTGAAGGGCTGAAATTTCCTTCTCCGGGAGGATTGCCTCCTTCTCAGCGATGGCATGCTTGAGTTCATCGAGCTGGGACTGTTGTTTAGGGGATGGCAATTGTAGAATCGGTCCAGCGTTTCCCTTCTGACCATCAAGGCCTTTCTCTGGAACAGTGTTAAAGAAGGCGTAAAACCGATAGAACTCTTCTTGTTTGATGGGGTCATATTTATGATCATGGCAGCGGGCACACCCCATCGTTAGCCCCATCCAGGTATTGGATGTCGCTTCAACTCGATCGACAACATACTCGTTGTGGTATTCTTCGGGGATGGCTCCCCCCTCGAAATTTATCATGTGATTCCGATTAAAGCCGGTCGCAATTTTCTGCGGCAGGGTGGCATTGGGCAACAGGTCACCGGCAAGCTGTTCGATCGTAAATTGATCAAACGGCATATTGCGATTGAAGGCGTCAATGACCCAGTCACGGTAGTGCCACATTTCACGCAGGCTATCAATGTGGTAGCCATGCGTATCGGCATAGCGGGCCAGATCCAGCCATTGCATAGCCATGCGTTCGCCGTAACGCGTAGAACCTAAGAGCTGATCAACCCTCCTTTCATAAGAGTCTGGAGACTTATCATTCAGGAAAGCATCCAATTCGGCAGGAGTTGGCGGAAGGCCAGTCAGGTCCAGAGTCACTCTTCGCAATAAGATTGTTCTATCTGCCTCCGGAGATGGATTCAACCCTTCGTGCTCCAACCGGGCGAGTACAAACCGGTCAATCGGATTGCGAGACCATCCACCGTTCTTGACATCAGGCAGGGGCGGACGTCGGGGAGGATCAAAGGCCCAATGGGTCTGCCATCGGGCGCCTTGATCAATCCAACTTCCAATAAGTTCGATTTGCTTGGCTGTTAGCTTTCTGCCGGAATCCGGAGGAGGCATGCGGTCCTCCTCAGACTTGGCACTGATCTTCTGGTAAAGCCGACTAGCGGAGGCTTTCCCCGGAACGATCACCTGATATCCTCCCCGGTCGGCAAAGACCCCCTCTTTAGTATCCAATCGAAAATCGACCATCCGCTGTTTCTCGTCCGGCCCGTGGCAGGTATAGCAATTGTCAGAAAGGATAGGGCGAATGTCCCGATCGAAATCAACCCGGGGTTGGGTTTGTTCAGCCAGAGTTACTCTACCTGAGTGGCTGGCAATGAATAGTGAGACAGTCAAGCTTGAGAGCAGGATGTTCCGGAGAACTCCTCGTTTCACTGCAAACCCCCGTTGCTGAGGCCCTCGCCGTCACACTCTCCCTCGATTTCGAATCGCAGGAGAAGTCGACAGAACTTGTGCGAGGAAAATCAGAATTGAAAGAGATTGAGGCTCTAGTTTAGGCCCCAAATAATTGTGCGTCAAGATCTATCGGGGAACGGCGTGCAATCATAAGGGACGGCAAGCAAGGATCCGCAGAGCCGTTGCCTAGAGTCCAAACATTCATACTCCTCTGGACGGGGTTCAATTTAATAGCCGTTGCTTGAGCGTAGCGATACCCATGGAGGGGAAGTTGAAGGCAAATTCTGTCCTGAAAGGGTTCTGGGCTTGGTTATTTAAGCATCCCTATTCGTCTGAGGGGGGCGGGCGCCGGCCTTGCCAGCGCCGGGGTGGTGCAATTGTTGGTTGAGGACAGTTCCACCTGTGCATTTCGTGCCAGAAACCCCCAAATTCGACAAGAAGAGTTTGATTAGATTGGTAGTTTTCTGCACCTCTCTCAGACCACCCTCGGGACCCCTCCTAGACTAGTTTCTGTCGCGAAACGCCTGAAAAACGGCATAAATACTTGATGTTGAAAGCGGCGAATAGATTGGTCTTCTCTCTGCGACAATGGAGTTGTTCCTTCGTTCTAGAGCCGCAGACTCCTTGAGAGGCAGGAGTCTGCGCTACTCCTCCTCACAATTCAACAGGGAAGCGCGGACCTGTGATTCTACAGGTCCGGGGCTCTAAATGTGGCTAGGAAGTGGGGGGAGTTTTCTGTAGTCACCCAGTTTCGCGACAGAAACTAGACTAGGAGGGGAGTTCGAGAAATGTCCGAATTTTGCCGGCAAATAGTCTGCGTCACCTCCCGGATCAGGAACAGAAGTTTTGCACTCTGCATTTACGGTATAAGGCAACGATCTCCCTCTCGAACACTCATGGTTTGTGTTCGGCCCCGATGTTCATAGGTTATCCGCAATTCCTTTTTTCGGTGGCAGTGGGCCTGTGCACTCAAATCGACGCCACTCTGACGGTTGGCCACCGCAGATCGACGCATTTAATTCTGTTTTCGGCATTTTGGATCACCGGAGTTAGTCGTGGTACTCCAGAGGCGCGCTGAGAACGAGATCGTTCTCAGGGCTCCGAGAACTCATGCTTCAGGAATTCCGCGTAGATAGGGAATTCGGTTCTCCAACGTCTTCACCGCCTCAGCCGGGCGGAATGCAAGGATGGGATCCGGGTTGTGTTGGGTCGGCCAGGTTTCGCCCGGCTGAGGCGGTGGGATCCTAATTTTGGTCCGGTTTCTACAAACATTAGGCTCCTAGCGGAGCCACCACCTATCATTGACCTATCACAGCAACACTCACAATTCCCTTGCGTACTGCCGCAAAAATCGAGATAAGACTGATTTCATGGGCCGAGGCGAGACGGAAACTCGTAAGGAGGCACTTTTAATATGCATATGAAATCATTCCTCTGTTCGGGAAGACAATGGGTCACAGTTTTGGTGTTGTTGCAGACACTGTGGTTTGCCCGGTGTATGAGGGCGGAGTCAGGCTATAGCTTGCTTTCACCTGATCGAAGAATTGAGGTCAGGATCACGGCAAGTGATCGCGTCCACTACAGCGTTTTGGTCAAGAACAATCTTCTGCTCCGAGACTGCACCCTTTCTCTCAAAGTCGATCGCGTCACCTTAGGAGTGGGCCCCAAGGTCAAAGCTTCGAAACAAAGGAGCATAGACCAGGAGATTGAACCCGTTGTACGCCAGAAGTTCGCCAAGATTCGCGAGAGTTTTAACGAGCTCCGGCTGGAGATAGAAGGCGGCTATGCGGTTGTTTTCCGTGCCTACAACGAAGGCATGGCTTACCGGCTGGAGACCGCTCTGCCACAACAGGAAGTGAAGATTTACGATGAGGATGCGGGGTTCAACTTCGCAGGAAACTACCGCGCATACTGTCCGAAGGAAGAAAGCTTCTTCTCACATAACGAGCGGGAGTTCGTGAACCTTGCTCTCAAAGAAATCGCCCCCACGGACCTTTCCAGCGTCCCTGTTGTAGTGGAGGCGACAGACGGCATCAAGATTGCTATCTGTGACTCGGATGTTGAGAGTTACCCTGGGCTTTGGCTGCGTGGCACCAGCAGCAATGGATTGGCGGGGGTGTTTCCACCCTATCCAATGAAGGAAGAATTGAAAGGAGATCGTGATTTCAGGGTCACCCAAGGCGCCGGTTATCTAGCGGTGACCCAGGGGGAGCGTATTTTCCCCTGGCGAGTGCTGGCCATTGCCGAGAGAGATGGAGACTTGATTACCAATATGCTGGTCTACCTGCTTGAGAAGCCTTCGCTGCTGCAAGATACTTCCTGGATCAAGCCGGGGAAGGTAGCCTGGGACTGGTGGAACGCCAATAACCTCTTCGGTGTCGATTTCAAATCCGGCATCAACATGCCAACCTACAAGTACTACATCGATTTTGCGTCGAAGTACGGTCTTGAATACATTATCCTGGACGAAGGCTGGTACAAGCTGGGTCACCAGTTGCAGGTGGTACCAGAGTTAAACATGGAAGAACTTACAGCATACGCTCGGCAGAAGAAGGTCGGGATCATCCTTTGGTGTGTTTGGAAGACACTCAATGATGAATTGGAGCCGGCACTCAATCAGTTTGAGAAATGGGGTATCAAAGGCGTCAAAGTGGACTTCATGCAGCGCGACGACCAGCGGGTAATCGACTTCTATTACAAACTGTGCCGGGAAGCAGCCAAACGCAAAATGCTGGTGGATTTTCACGGCGCCATCCGCCCGGCGGCTATGACGCGAACCTGGCCGAACTTGATCTCAACTGAAGGGGTGCGAGGAATGGAGCAGAGCAAGTGGAGCACCGTCGCCAATCCGGAGCACGATGTCACCCTGCCCTTTACTCGCATGTTTTTGGGGCCGATGGACTATACGCCGGGCGCTATGGTAAATGCTACTAAGGATAGCTTTGCCCCCATCTTTCAAAGGCCGATGAGCCTCGGTACCCGTTGCCACCAATTGGCCATGTATGTCGTCTACGAGAGCCCTTTGCAGATGCTTGCCGACAGCCCCTCTCATTACCTGCAAGAACCGGAAGCCATGGAGTTTCTGGGTCCGGTCCCTACCACCTGGGACGAAACCACAGTGCTGGATGCCAAAATTGGGGACTACGTGCTAGTGGCCCGACGAAACGGCAGCGATTGGTATGTGGGGGCCATGACCGATTGGACCGCACGGGAACTAGAGGTCAATCTCTCGTTTCTTCCGGAAGGATCGTATCAGATGGTGGCGTACCAGGATGGCATCAACGCCAATCGCTATGGTGATGACTATAAGAAAGTGAAGACCCAGGTAACCCGAACGAGCCGGCAGAGGATCAAGCTGGCAGAAGGCGGCGGCTGGGCAGCACGAATCCAGGCGGGCCGGTGAGTGAGGATTCGTCAAGGAATTACCTGCTCGAGACTCCACGCCCTCGGGACGAGAGATATCCGAGACAGAGTACAAGAAGACACAGATATGCCGACTCTGCATGTCTGTGCCAAACAGCAAGAGGACGAAATTTGTGGATTTGAGCTTTTGGGCCGGACGACGTTGGCCACTGGAAGGACAAACTGCCCTATGTACGCCACGACCTGGATCTGGTGAGCGAGCGCGCCGAAATATTGGATAAGTTCGGCCGCTTTGACTTCGGGTTCGACTTCGGCGGCCCGGTGAAAACGCCGGAGAGTCCAGCCTCGTATGGCGAGAACGATTCCGTTCTGAGAAACACTGTCGCTCCGCGGTTTCAGCCCGTCGACGCCGAG
>DATKMG010000376.1:0-3087 GCA_035541995.1 Terriglobia bacterium | reverse complement strand
TTCGTCCCAGAAATGTGTGCGCGCCGGCGGCAAGCACAATGACCTTGAGAATGTGGGGAAGACGGCCAGACATCACACTTTCTTCGAGATGTTAGGCAACTTCTCCTTCGGCGATTATTTCAAGGAAGAGGCGATACCCTTGGCCTGGAATCTGGTCACACACGACTATGGGATTTCAAAAGACCGACTGTGGGTCACAATCTTCCGGGATGACGAGGAAGCATTCGAAGTTTGGAACAAGGCCGTCGGCGTTTCCGGGGATCGGATCTTCAGGTTGGGAGAGAAAGATAACTTCTGGGCGATGGGAGATACCGGTCCTTGTGGACCCTGCTCAGAAATTCATTTTGACCAGGGACCGGACGCCAGTGAGTGGGGGCACGGATCGTGCGAGTTCCCTTGCGAATGTGGCCGCTATGTCGAGATCTGGAACCTGGTTTTCATGCAGTTTGATCGGGACGCGACCGGGAAACTCAGCCCTCTACCCAAGCCTTCAATTGACACAGGGATGGGATTGGAGAGGATCACGGCTGTCTTGCAAGGCAAATCCAGTAATTACGAGACCGACCTGCTGAAACCGCTCATCCTGCAGGCCGCCGAAATTGCTCAAAAAGACTACGGACAGGAATCGGCAACCGATGTTTCTCTCCGGGTCATCGCCGACCATGCGCGTGCGGCAACCTTTCTGATCAGCGACGGCGTTATTCCTTCCAACGATGGCCGCGGATATGTTCTGCGGAAAATTCTGCGTCGGGGCATTCGACATGGAAAATTACTGGGGATTGAGGAGCCATTTCTCTACCAAATGACCGGATACGTAGCTGAGCTGATGAGTGAACCTTTTCCAGAGCTCCTCTCGACTCTTGAGTATGTAGCCAAGGTTGTGAAGAATGAGGAGCAACGGTATTCCACCACGATTCGAGTCGCCATCGATCAACTGGCCGAAATCCTATATAAGATCAGGCAGTCTCCCGAGGCCGAACGGATCCTGCCGGGTGAAGTTATCTTCAAATTCTATGACACTTACGGCCTGCCGATTGACTTGATGCAGGAAATCGCCGAGGAAGCAAGAGTGCGGCTCGACGAAGCCGGATTCAATCAACGTCTGGAAGCTCAAAGAGAACGGGGCAAGGCCAGTTGGAAAGACGTAACAGGCCCCGCTTTGGCAACTGAGGCTCCTGCCCCGCAAAAAACATCTTTTGTTGGTTATACTGAGTTGAAAGTAGATGATGCCAGGATCTTAGCAATTCACAAAGAAGGGAAATCTGCAACTGATCTTCAAGCTGAGGAATCCGGCCTAGTCTTCCTCGACAAGACCCCCTTCTACGCAGAGACGGGTGGCCAGGTGGGGGATACGGGAATCCTGGAAGGGGAATTCTCGGAAGCGATTGTTCATAGTACATACCCTTTTCTTCCGGGATATTTCGCCCACGACGTTAAATGCATTCGAGGAAACATCAAAGTGTGTGACCTCGTTCAGGCTAGAGTGGATGTGGGCCGTCGTATGGCCATAGCCAAGAACCATACCGCTACTCATCTGCTGCACGCTTCCCTGCGGAATTTGATCGGCTTCCATGTGAAACAGGCTGGATCACTGGTGGCTCCCGATCGGTTGCGATTTGATTTTACACATTACGTCGGCCTCTCTCCGGCTGAGATCTCGGAAATCGAGGACATGGTTAACTCCGTAATCGCCCAGAACTTCCCCGTGAGCACTGAGATTAGAGATCTGAATGCGGCTATCTCTGAAGGAGCGATGGCTCTTTTCGGCGAGAAATACGGTGAACAAGTCAGGGTCGTCTCGGTTGACACTTTCAGCAAAGAGCTCTGTGGTGGCACCCATGTCCGTCGGTCTGGGGACATTGGTTTGTTCAAGGTGGTCAGCGAAAATGGGATAGCTGCCGGAGTGCGTAGAATTGAGGCCATAACCGGGCCGGGCTCTTTGGACCGATTCAGGGAGGATGAGCAGCTGATTCTTCGCCTGGAGGAGTTGACCAAGGGCAAGCGATCCGAACTGCCGGTAATCTTGGAGCGGTATCAGAGCAACCTCAAGACGCTTGAGAAGGAACTGGAGAGTCTCAAGTACCAGATCGCCAAAGACCATACCCAGAATATTCTCAACTCCGCACTAACCATTAAAGGTATAAAGATTGTGACTGGTATCGTCGATGATTTGGACAAAAGCGCTTTGCGGAACTTGGCCGACGAATTGAGGGCTCAGGTCCAACACGGTGTTGTGGTTTTGGGTACTACAAGCGGTGATAAGGTTTCCATCGTTGCTACAGTTACGCCAACGCTGACTCCCAAGGTCCACGCAGGAAAACTCGTAAAGGAGATCTCAGCTATTGTGGGAGGCAGCGGCGGCGGCCGTCCCGATATGGCTGAGGCTGGTGGCAAAGATCCCTCAAAATTAAACCAGGCTCTTCAGTCCGTCGGGCCGTTTCTTGCGTCAATACTTCAGTAGAAGTTGGGACCGTTGGCCAAAAGATAAGGTTATATAGCTGAAGATAAAAGACTTTGTCTTCGTACGCCGACGGATCTTAAGTGGATTTTCAGCAGACAGAGGGGAGTGAAAAACTTTTCCCTTTCTTTGATGCTTGTCAAATCCTCTGTGTTTTGTTACTTTTAGGCGTTCAACTGGAGGCGGCCTTTTGCGAAAAGAGGAACTTGCCTGGTTTATTTTTTTAGGACTGCTAGGTTTTCCCCTGAGAGTCTCCTTTTCCCAAGAAATCGTCCGGTTCGTTGGGTCGGATGGAAGAACCGTTTATTCCAATACAGAATCGGTTTTTCAGCTTCCCGGAAATGCAGTATCTTCACCGGATTTGTTGAAGGCGGTCGAAAAAATAACCGAACTCCAATCTGACCAAAAGGTTGAGAAATTGATCCAGCAGCTTTCTGAAAAGCACACTATTGATCCAGACTTCGTTAAAGCTGTTGCCAAAGTGGAATCCAACTATAACTCTTACGCCGTTTCCCAGAGGGGGGCCCTGGGGATAATGCAGTTACTCCCCTCCACCGCCAAGCGCTTCGGGGTTTCCAATATCTTCGACACGCGCCAAAATATAGAAGGCGGCATCAAATTTCTGAAAT
>DATKMG010000375.1:0-8482 GCA_035541995.1 Terriglobia bacterium | reverse complement strand
CCTCTCAGAGTAGAACCGATGTTAGCAGAGAATTCGCTCCGCGTCACTCCAGATAAGAAATCTAGGGTTCTATCCTGAATACCCCAAATGGTTCCCTATCATTGCTCTTCAATACTGTTTGAGAAAATCCATGGACTTGATTCTCTAGAAAGACACAGAATGAAGCAGGGTTACTTGTAATTGAAACGCTGTGGGCTGTTTTCGGAGGCTCCTTATGCGATGTTTATTGGTCCTCAGTTCATTGCTTCTGGCTTGGGTTTGCCCAGTCTTCGCCAAGGTAGTGGTTTTCTGGCAGGATGGATTTCCCGCAGTGGATGTTCAACCGCTTACACGTCAGGTCCTCAATGAGGCCTTGAAGGAGATGCAACCGAAGTTCGTTGGCATGAACGACTTCAACGTGGAGACTCTGAGAGATTCTGAATTGCTCATCCTCCCTTACGGCTCGGCCTTCCCAGCCGATCTGTGGAACGTGATTCTTGGCTATCTCCAAGAAGGGGGAAACCTTCTGAACCTGGGGGGTCGACCGCTTTTTGTTCCTGTCTATTTCGAGCACGATCGCTTCCTGGTTGGGCATCCACAGAACACCTATTCTCGTCTGCTCGGCATTTGGCACAGCTACGAGGTTCCACAACACGAATTGACAAGATTTGCTTGGGACGAGCGATGCCCCTCTTTTGCGGTCAGCGAATTGGCGATCGAACAAGTGTTTGTGACGAGCTTCTGGTGGAATCAACCCGAGGTTCGGGGTTTAGGTTTCTTCTTGAACACCCACGGGGAAAGGGTCGCCGCCCCGGTTGTGAAAGCCGATTTCCTGTCTCTGCATCCTGGGCAAAACGCGGCTCTCCGTGGCTCCCGCTGTGTCTTTCTGAATTTCAAGCCGAACGCCTCGTATTGGAACTCTACTGCCGGAATGAATTTGATCCGGGAAGCCGCGGCTTATGCCAGCCTCGGTGGGAGTTTATTCCGGGTGGAACTGCAAAACGCTTCTCTGGCCAGAGATGAGAGCCCCATTGCGATTGTCTATTTTCGAAATATCAGGCGACAGCGCCGGGGATTTCCTCAGATCGGCAAAATCCGAATCGACCTGCGCTTTGGTGTCAAGCTGTTGAGTTCTACGACGCTGGATTGCTCTGGAGAAAGTGTGGCTGCCAGTGTGCCCCTGCCGAGACCGTCAGAACCGGGCTTCTACCAGATCCAAGCGACATATGAAGAATCGGGAAAAAAAGAAGAGATGGAACAAACCGGGTTCTGGGTTCGCGACGAAACTCTGCTTCGAAGCGGCTCCCCGTTGGAGGCGGCTGATCCTTATCTCCTTATGAACGGGAAGCCCTTCATTCCGTTTGGCACTAACTACTTTTCTACCGACAACCACTACGGTGCATTTCGTGGAGGTAATGCTCTGGTCTGGGAACGCGATTTTGCAGAAATGGAAAGCAATGGAGTGAATTTCGTGCGAACGGGTATCTGGAGCAATCAAGCCGACGTGCTCGAAAACCACAGCGGTGGTGCTGATGAGCGATATCTCCGCGGACTGGAGGCTTTCTTGCAGTCCGCGGCACGTCACCATATCCAAGTTAATTTCACCTTCTGCGCTTTCGATCCTCAAACAATCCGCCGCTATCCCGGAGAGGATTCTCTCCAGGTCGGCCCAGGAACCAATCCCTACACTGATCCAGTCGCGGTACTAGCTCAGAAGAATTATGTTCTCTCGGTTGTCCAGAGATTTAAGGACGTTCCTTTCTTAAGCTGGGATCTAATCAATGAGCCCAGCTTCTCGAATCCAAAGCGACTCTGGAAGGGTAACACTCCAAACGCGGACGGCACCGAGCTGGCTGCATGGAACAGCTGGCTGGAGCAGCACCACCAGAACCTGCAGAGACTGGCTTCTGCCTGGTTGGTTTCCCCGGAAGAGTTGAAGGCGTTCGGAGCAATCGCTCTGCCTTCGCTGGAAGCGTTGGAACTGAAGCGTTACGACAACCCCGGCCAGCTTCAGGCTCTCGACTATAACCTTTTTGCTCAACAGATGTTCAAGAAGTGGGCGGCTGAGATGGTCTCAGCCATCCGTTCCACAGGCAGCCGGCAACTGGTAAATGTTGGACAAGACGAAGGGGGAGTTGCCGATCGGGTGCTCAATCAGTTCTACGGCGATGCCGGGGTGGCCTTCACCACCAATCACACGTGGTGGCGAGACGATGCTCTGCTTTGGGATTCGGTGGTGGCCAAGCGCCCCGGCTTGCCAAATATAGTCGGTGAGACCGGGGTCCAGCCTGTGTGGCGCATGGACAGTAGCTGGCGATGGGATGAAATCAATGCCTCAGGATTGCTGGAACGGAAACTAGCACTGGGTTTGGCAGCGGCTAACGGCGGATCTCTGCAATGGGATTGGGCCCAGGGTGACACCTATGGAATCAAGCGAAGCGATGGGTCCAACAAGATCTGGCTTGACCTGCTCCGCGGCATGACTGCTTTTGCGCAAAAGGCCGCACCTCATTTGACCCACTTCAATAATCCCGAGACGGTAATTGTCCTCCCTCAATCGTTGCAGCTCTCGGTTTTTAACAATTTTGCCTTGGAAGCCCAGCAAAAGTGTATTCGGGCGCTTTACCACGCTGCCAGGTCGTCAGCCTTTGTCGTCGGCGAGTATCAGATTGAGCTGCTTGGCAACCCCAAGCTCATTATTTTGCCGTCCCCATGGGTCTTCAATCAAAAAGCCTGGGAGACAATAATGGACAGGGTTCGTGGGGGCGCCGTACTGCTCACATCCGGGCGACTTGATGCTGACGAGTACTTTCGCCCTACCGGACGAGCCCAGGAATTGGGTCTGGCTTATCAACCGGGCCTGCTGGATACTCGCGAAAACCTGGTCGAATGGTCCGGCGGTAGAGGTTGGTTAAGCTATGGGGGCGACAAAGTCAATCACCTGGAGCGCGCTTGCCTGCCAGACAACCGGACATTCGTCGAAAAGTCGATCGACCGAGGTCGGATCCTCTTCTTCAGCCTTCCCCTCGAACTCAACGATAACATGGGGCCAATCGGGGCGATTTATCAAATGGCCTTAAAGCAAGCCAAGGTTAAGCCCCTGTATTCGACGTCAATTGATGATCCAGGAATTCTGATTTGCCCCACCCAATTGGGTTCTGCAACACTCTATGTCCTGACATCAGAGTCATCGATCGAGCAAAAGGTCACCTGGAAGGATGTGCTGAGCGGGAAGGAATTCAGTGTTCCATTAAACCCGGGTCGTGCAGCCCTGATACTGGTGGGACGAAGTGGCGACGTACTGGCGCAGTATGGCACTGCGTCTGGTGAGTTTCAATAAGAACGCGGGTTCTCTTGATATAGAGGGATTTTCATAAGAGCCATTCATGCCCGTTGCAGGGAGGCCACGTAAAATGAAAATGGGGGCGTGACGCCCTGAGTGATCATTGGGCAAGATCCAGCGGATTATACTCGTCCTCGTTCTCGTCGTCGTACTCGAAAGGTTCCTTGCGGGGTACGAGTACGACGACGAGGACGATTTTCATGAGAGTGCCCCATGACCTTTTTCAGGTCACCACCGCGGATGAAAATGGCGGTCTTGGGGGCAGCGTGGGAGCCGATCGTGGGACCGCCGTCCCCCGAGCGGCGATCAGGTTGAACCGGGCTACCGCCGCTCCAGAGCGACAGCGGTCGCGGATCGCGGCGGCCACCTTGAAGCTTTCAATTTTATGAAAATCTCTCATGCCCGTAGGAGGGGCGCCACATCGCACGAGAATGTCAAGGTGGCAGGTGCGCGTGTGTTCGCCGTCACCCGCCGCGGCGACGTCATCGGCCAAAGGACGATCGCCGCTCGGGGGACAGCGGTCCCACGATCGGCTCCCACATTAAGAAGGGATTTTCAAGAGCGGTGCAATGGGGGAATCCTCATGGAAAATCACCCATGGAGCTGGGGCATGAACAATCGGATTTTGCTTTGTCTCGTATTGATCTGCATTCCTATCCAAACCTGGAGTGAAGTTGAATTCCCGGGCCCCAAACCAGGTCCCATGCACATCACGAGCGATGGTCAGAACCTTGTGGTTGGGAACAACACGATTTCGGCCGGGTGGAGTGTAGGTCGACGCGGTTTTAGATCGGCCTTCGTCCGTGACGAACAGACTCAACAATCCATAGGTCTAAATGGAGAGGTCTTTCAGATTACCCTGGCCAACGGTACCCGTTACCTGGCTTCAGAAATGAAACCAGTCGGAAAGTGGACCGAGAGCCGGTTGGCGCCTGATGGCCATGCTGCCTGCATGGCAGACCGAATTGCAGCAGAGATCGTAGAGTTGCGACTACGGTCGGCCGATGGGCGTCTTGCTGTCTTGTGGCGCGTCATCGGACGAGACGGCAGCAATTACCTCCGGCAGGAGATTGAAGTCCTCGCCGTCGAAATGGACCTGAAGGTCCGTGAGATTACCTGGTTTGACGAGCCTGTTCCCCTAGCGGAAACTCTCGGGAAGGTGGATGGGTCTCCTGTCATAGCAGGCAACTTTTTCCTGGGCTATGAAGATCCCATGGCCCTAAATTCCGTGCTGGGGCCAGGGGCGGGCCGACGTGTCGTTTGCCATATGCAGCGCGATGCCTTGCTCCGCAAGGGCCAACGCCTCACTCAGAGTTTTGTTGTGGGGGTGGCGCCGACCGGTCAGAGGCGGCGCGCTTTCCTGTACTACCTGGAACGGGAGCGCGCCCACCCTTACCGAACGTTCCTTCATTACAACGCCTGGTTTGATATCTGTTGGCAGGGAGTGCCATTGAACGAACCGATGTGCTTGGAAGCAGTACGGGATTTCGGCGAGAATCTGATCAAGCCCTATGGCGTCGTCATGGATTCGATGGTAATCGACGACGGTTGGGACAACCCCGAAACATTATGGCAATTCAACTCCGGTTTCCCGAATGGCTTCGCAGCACTCAATGATTTGTGCCGCAGCTATAGCTCCAGGGTCGGAGTCTGGCTCTCGCCGTTTGGAGGCTATGGAAATAGTAAGGAACTACGCCTCAAATACGGCCGTGAGCAAGGCTTTGAAATCAACGCGGCTGGTCTTGCATTGGCCGGACCTTTGTACTATGGACGGTTCAAGGCTGAATGCCTGAACATGATTCATCGCTATGGAGTCAATTACTTCAAATTCGATGGTATTGCGTCGGGAATGTACGCCAACGGAGCCGGTGGCGAATTCATCCTTGATACGGAAGCCATGCGACAGCTCATGCTGGAACTACGCGAAGAAACTCCCGATCTGTTTATCAATCTGACCACCGGTTCATGGCCTTCGCCGTTCTGGCTGCGCTACGCTGATTCCCTTTGGCGTCAGGGTGAGGATACGGCCTTCACCGGAAAAGGGACTGCTCAGCAACGCTGGATCACATACCGGGACCAAGAGACTTACCAGAATATCGTGATCAAAGGCCCCTTGTACCCTTTGAATTCGTTGATGACTTGCGGGGTTTGCTATTCCAGGCATGGCGATCCGGCCAATCCGGGATTCAACTCAAAGGGACTGAGAGAAGATATCCGTTCATTCTTCGCTAGTGGTACTCATCTTCAAGAGCTTTATATCATGCCTGGCAGGATGGAGTCGCAGGACTGGAAAACGCTTGCTGAAGCAGCTCGATGGTCGCGTGCCAATGCTGCCGTGCTGGTGGATACTCATTGGATTGGCGGGAACCCGGGAAAGAGCGAAGTCTACGGCTGGGCTTCATGGACGCCACTTAAGGGAATTCTCACTTTGCGAAATCCTGACGATCGCAATCAAGTGTATTCCCTCGAACTCCGAAACGCCCTTGAATTGCCGGAGGATGCCCCTAAGAAGTATGCACTGAAGAGTCCATGGGCTGAGGATGCCCTCAAACCGGTTCTCAAAGCGGAAGTCGGCGCACCTGTGGCTATCTCGATGCAGCCCTTCGAAATTCTGACGCTGGAGGCAACTCCAACTCGATGAGAGTGACCCATGACCTTTTCAAGTTCACCACGGCGGATGAAAATGGCATGGGTAGCCACGATTGATTTGCTTGTTGAATCAATCGTGGGCTTTTCAAAGGGGAATTAATGGCCACGGTTACAGTCCGAGGGCAGTCACCGTGGCTACCAAAAATCGATTCTCATGAAAATCTCACATACCCCTCGGTGGGGCGCTCTGCAACATGAAAATGTCAAGGTGGGAGGCGCGCGTGTGACCGACGTCACCCGCCTCGGGGACGTCATCGGCCAAAGGATGACCGCCGCTCGGAGATCGGCTCCCACATTGGGAGTATTATCAGGAGAGAGGTGGCAAAAAGCTCAGAATACTTGAAGGACGCCATTCCACCGTGAACTCTCGTGCCTGCGTCCGGTGACCTTTTGGGCCAGGCGAATACCCGGACGATGCTCACTCAGGATTTCCTTTGCTTCGGCTGGTGATGGCCCGATAAATGGCCCTGAGCCTCTGCCTCCTATCCACGTTGCTGGTGCCCGCACCCGACTCAAACCGATAGACTCTTTGCCCGACAAAGATCCTGAGTTTGCCGCCCGGTTCACCTAGTTGAGTTTCCTTCAGACTCGTTCTGAACCTGTGGCGGCCTTCCCCGGTGGGTTCGAAAGCAATCCAGTAAGAGTTGAACTCCAATAGGCCCCTACAGCTTCCGAGGAAGTGATCGTGAATGACCGGATAACTTTCAAGATCCAGCTTCTTGATTTCCTCTTCAAGCGCCTCAGGAGACAGTGGAAAGGAGTCTTCATGTCGTGATCGTTCAAGTAAAGAAGAAAAAACCTCGCGGGCTTCTACGGTATTTCCGTTACGAGCCATTTCTCTGGCTTGTGCAGCCGTATCAAGGGGGCTGTTGGTCTTTGAGGCCGGAGGTCTCTTACTCTGCGGCTCGACATCTAGAACTTGACTGGAATGGCTGACCGCAATGTTATCGGATGGACTGACATACCGTTCGGTTGCATTGGACTTTTCGGCTTTTCCAGGCAAAGTGGTAGAGGGTTCTGTTTGGCTGGGTGATATATGCGATTCTTGAGGTGGTTGAGAATCTCTCCGTCCAATCGGCTGCATAGGTGTAGGAGTCTGGAATTCCTGCCACCGATGGAACCACGACGGTAATCCCAGAATTGCAGCCAAAACCAGAATCCCGGCAATCGACAAGACCAATTTGAATGACCTTGGACGGAATCGAAGAACGAGCTCGCGGAAGGCGCCAGGTACCATTGGCCGAGTCACCTTCTCGCCTGTGTGCCCTCCACTGGGAGGTTCAGTGTCGAAATCCGGGATCTCGAGGATCTCGCTCTTGTCTGATAATTCTGCTAAAGGACTGTCTTCAAATCCCCCAGGCCTATGACCCGCATTTAACTCGCATGAACGCTTGTCATTCACCTTAATAGCTGTTTTTTCGGGAGAAGGATCCTTAGCGAATTTATCTGCAGTTCCCAGTCCATTCAAAGACCCTATTGCCTGGAATGGGTGGCCGGCGCTACTTATCTGCTCGGGTAGGTGGGGAACGGTTCCCCCGGTCAGCTTTTCGCAAAGTTCCCGGTAGTCTCTCAAGGTCTGGTTGTTGGGGTCCAGTTCGCATAGATACTGGAATGTCCCGATACATTCATCATAGAGTTCCTTGTCGAACTGCTTGATGGCCTCGTGCTTCAAGTTTTCAATATGGATCTCAAATTCCTCGGCGCGCTGTTGATCCTCTAACCTCTTCTGTTCAGCACTCTTCTCGACCCCTGGATCCTGCTTTGCAGCATTGGAACGTTGGGTGCGGTACATGACGTTGGAAAATTTTCCGGCGTTCCGTTCGGCGAGGCTTTTTTCCTCTTGCTTAGAAGGGCGATAGTGATCAGGCATAGGCAGTTGGTGCGGAGAGTCAACTGGCTGTCAGCAGATGACAGGGATCACTCCCCGAAGGGACAGTCGGTCTTAGCCTGTTCCCGGCATCCAGGCTTAGCGGGGCTCGATATTCTCCCCCGTATTGATAATCGTCAACATCGCGTCAGCAGTTAACTGGATTATGTGGAGGGGAGGGGAGAATTGATCTTTACAGCTCAGCCAATCGACTAAGGGGAGAGAAGATACCTGTCATCGCCGCAAGCCAGGTCCGGGTCACCCGGAAACCATTCGCTTTGTCGGAATGGTGACTGAGCCCAAAGCACCCGTGTGTATATCGCGGACCAGGACTCGCACCAGCCGGGTCTCAGGGAGCAGTTTCAAAGGAAATGTGAGGGGCAATACCCTGGCTTGAAGATCATGCTCATATGTGGATTGGTCCACGCTCAGGTTGGCAACCCGACCTAGTGTGTCGAGATGATGTTCCTTGGAATCGATCTGCACCAACCAGATGTCGAGGCCGCATTCCCACTTGCTGCCATTGGCCTTAAAAAAGACGTCACGCGGGTCTATCTGCAGATTGAAATCTGTAGCCCAGCGGGAGGCACTTACTTGGACGGTCAAACCGATGAGCGTGGCGTCCAGAGGGTTCCACATGGCCG
>DATKMG010000374.1:0-27697 GCA_035541995.1 Terriglobia bacterium | reverse complement strand
TTATGCCGGGCGAAGCATGGTGACCGGCTCGGTTCTCTCTTTTCATGTCCATCACGACAGAATCTGATATGAAGCCAATATCAAGGCTCTGATTCTCGCCCTTTTCCTCTTTGACCATCTCCCACACCGAGATCGGGATTCCATGCTCAGACATTGATTTGGAACAGGATTGGTGCTGGTCAAACCCAGCAGGCGGGACGCGGATGCGTCCCGCCTGCAGACAATCTTTGTACTCGGTTAGTCGTCTGCCTTACCGGTAGCCTGGCCCGCGATGGCCGGGTAGGGCTTGCCGCCCATCAAGCCTTTCCACAGCACCCGGTTGAACTTGGCAGGGGGCACTTGGTCGGCTTGGGAGAAATCAAATCCGGCTGTGGCCTTCGCCCAGTATTCTGCGCTGTGCTTCGGCTTCACACGCGCTCCTCTGGCGAACTGCACACCGAGACTGTCCGGGGTCATCTGGGCAAGTAGTTGCGTGGTCTGCAGCACCGTCGAGGCTTCGGCGACATAACTCCAGTTGCCGGAAGACTTGATATCGAACACATCGGTCATCGGCCCCTGGAAGGCCGTATTGAGATTCAGATGCTGCGTCCCGAGAATGTCCTCGATCGTGCGCAGGGCGTTGACCTGGCTGTAACGTGTGCTGACCACCGCTCCCTGCTTCACATACGGTCCGACGACGTACGTCGTGGCGCGGTGGGAGTCCACGTGGTCCGGGCCGTCCTGGCAGTCGTCCTCGATGATGATGATCAGCGTGTTGGTCGCGTAGGGACTATTGGCAACTGCCTGTACCAGGAGACCCACCGCGAGGTCGTCATCCGCCTGTTGCGTTTCGGGCGTGTTCACTCCGCCCAGCGCTGTACTGAAGCTACCCATATGGTCGTGGCTTACACGCACCAGCGAAAGGCTCGGCAGGTTGCCCTGGGCGACGTACTGGTCAAACTCGCGCTTCCATTCGTTGTAGCGCCACAGATCCGGATAGTTCTGGTCATAGCCGCGGAAATAGACGTCGGTCAGAGGAGCGAGCGACGGGTCGAGTGGTCCCACCTGCACCTCGCCCGCGGCGAAGGGGTCTGTAATCGGCGCGCCGTTTATGCTGATACGTCCAATATTGTTCACCAGGAAGCCGTAGTTCCGGACGGTCCCCCCGGCCTTTAGCACTGCGTCGAAGATATAACCGTTCTGGATGCCAAAGGGGGCATCGGAGGAGGCATGGTTCCCGGTGCCGGCGAGCACATTGGCCGTACCTCCAGGCAGAGCCGCAGTGAGCAGCGAGTAGTTCGTGGTACCGGCCGGGCCTGCGACAGCATCGCGTTCGGCCACCGATCCCCAGTTCACCGGGACGCTGCGGTTAGCGCCTTCAGATTCATAGGAGAGGCCACGGTTGACGAATGCATAGTTAATTTGCTGAGTGATGGTCTCGGTGTTGGTGACGCGTCCTTGCAGGCTCCAAGACCAGCCATCCATACTGCCGTCGCCCGGATCCGTGAAGTTATCCAGAGTGACGAACTGCCGCGCCAGTTTATGGTGATTCGGCGTGATCGCCTCAGGGAACTGGGTCAGCGAGGAATCGCCGTTTGAACCGTTGTTGAGATCGCCCAGGATCTGGTCAAAGGTGCGGTTCTCCTTGACGACATATATAACGTGCTTGACATGACGGCTCAGGAAGTTCATCACCAGCGAATCCCGCAAACTCTGGGGCCCATAGGAATTATTCTTTGCAACCAGAGCTGTCAACCCGTAAAGCTCCCAATCTGTCGGCACCGGTGCGCTGACCACAGATGCGCGTTCCAGCTGAAACTGATACTGGTTTGAGGCCCTGGAAGCAGCCTGAGCCGGGTCTGGCGGCAGCGGAAAGTTGCTGGCGAGATGTTTTGGGTTAGGACCCGTAACGCTCTTGCCATTGACGATGTACATCCAGCTGCCATCTTTGCTGAGGGTGATGTCATGCGGCTCATAAGCAGTCGGGATTAAGCCCGAGACCCGGTAGGCTTGTATGCCGTAAAGCGGAATCACCGCCACGGAGTTGGCGCCCGCATTAACAGCGTAGAGTGTCTTCTCATCACGCGAGAGCGTCACCGCAAAAGTCGCGGTGCCCGTGTACGGGGCGCGCGCGCCTGCCAGGGCCAAAATCTGGGCGGGAGCACGCGCATCGATCTTCGCTACAACCACATTGCGTAACGTGTCGATCACGGCCACCTGGTCGGCATTGTCCTCTGCCACGAACAGCCTTGAGCCTGAGGCGTTGAGCGCCATGCCGAGGCCGTTTCCGTCCAGGTCGATACGTTTCAGAAGACGGCCGGAAGTCGGGGAGCTGATGTCGACAACGACGACTTCACGATCCCGGTCCGACGAGACATACGCTGTGCTGTTGCCCTTCACAACAACCCCGAAGGGGAAAGTGCCGCCGACACCGCCGCTAATCCCCTCGTTATTGGCAAAATAGGGGCGCAGGTCGTGCTCGTAACGAATTAGGCCGGACGCCGTGTCAACCACGCTGATCGAGTCGTTGTAATTGTTGGCGACCACCAGCGTCTTGCCGTCTGCAGATATGCCGAGGCCGCTGGCATTGGGAAGGACGTTGATGCCGATACCTTTGCCGCCATGGTTCAAAGGAATCGTCGTCGCCAGTGCCCAGTAGTTGCCGCTTTTGCTGTAAGCGTAGATTGAGTCGTCTCGACCACCCGCGACATAGAGCGTGTTGCCGTCCGGCGAGAATACCAATCCCACGTGGGCATTCGTCTGCTGGATGACCTGGGTAAGCAGCGGCGCTTTCTTGTTCGCTCCGCTCACGTCATAAATGAAAATGAACTGCGTCGAAGCGGCGGTGTCGGTGGTGCCGTCCGGCTTGTCGAGCGAGTTCATGCCCGCGCAGAGGACGGCCAGGGTCTTGCCGTCCGGGCTGAGTTGGGATCGGACTGCCTCACCGGCTACGAAGTCAGGATATTCGGCCAGTCCCGGGTTCAGAAATTGCTGATTCGCGCCACGCAGCGCGGTCGGGGTCACGTACTGGCCGGTGGCCGTTTGCCACGACATGACGTTTAATTTTTCTGGGGACTGGGCGCGCACCTGAAGGGAGAGTGCCACGGCCAAAGCCCCGATACCCAATCCGACCAAACAACGAAGCATTCCAGTCTTGATCCATTTCATGAGATTTCTCCTTTTCTTCCGAGTTGGAATAATAGTTAACCGCTGAAGTAAAAGTTTTAGCCCGCCACGGTGTTTCTAACCAGACGCCGGTGGACTCACCGTTTGTAAAGGGGTTCTATTAGCGTTTATAGGTTGGCTAAACAGCACCTGCGGCAATAGATCGAACCCCATCACCTCCTTACAGAGTCCAAGCTACAGTGACTCTGTGGTATTCCGAGCACGCCCAGCTCGGCAAAAACCTGCGATTGGCTCTCTTCGATTTCATCAATTCGAGGGACAGGCTCGCAACGATACCGATGACGCATTGCATTTCGATGAATGACCCGTTAAAAAATCGTGAAATGAAAATGTCATCGGTGACCTAGAGTTAACTGAAAATTCACAATCCTGTAACTACGCCGAAACCCCAGTGTGCGAGACTCCCCGCATAGTCAAGAAAGACGTGTCATGGGAACCGGAATCTATTTAGGAGTGCCAGCAGTTACAGGAGGACCCGCTGGAGTGGGGTTATATGCCTTATGAACAAGGGGTTTGCCAATTCTCAGAATATGCTGCCCACTAGGCAGAATAAGAATCAGCACGAATGCAGCAGACGCCAAGGGCGGAGGTTTTTGGGCGAGGTGAGGTTCGTCGGTTGGGTGAAGCCAGTGCTTCTTTTCGGATTGGTGATCCTGGGCCTCGGCCAGGGCGCATTACAGGCCCAACGCCCCAAGCTGGAGGACCGTGTTCACGGGGCTCAACCTTTCCCGAGCAAAGCGAATAACCCAAGCCTCCAGGTCCCGCTACAACCGGGAGCGCTATTGCGAGTGACGATGTCTAACCCGCTGAATTGGGCCGAGTGGCATGCCGGTTCCTGGATGGAGGCAGATTTCCCCGGTCCTGTGTACTCTAATGGGAAAGTCGTCATACCTGCCAGGAGCCGGCTGGTATTCGAGATTGACCAGGTTCAGATCACTCGCGACAAGTCTCAGCATCACCGCCCTCGGCCCAGCACCGTCCACGAACTGGTGCAATCCTTGTTTCAGAAAGAAAAAGCTCATGTGGTGAGTTTCCGCACTGCTGCTGTTATTTCCCCTTCGGGCTCAGTCACTCCGGTTCACGCTTCGATATTGAGCACGGGCGACTTGGCGCCGGTTCGGCAAAGCAAGAAGAAAGAAGAGGGAGGTGGTGGGTCGACGGGTGATCAGGGGCAAGCCAAAAAGTCGTTCGGACACAGCCGGTACGCAGGCTTAATCCTGAAACTCGAACAGCCGGCGGTTTTTCCATCAATTTCATCTGCAACGTTTCGGACCCTGGAGGACTCTGATGAACCGGCTAAGATCAGAGCCGGCACGCAAGCCAGATTGATGCTCATGAGCGGGCTGAGTGCCTCCGGAAATCGTAATGGAGATACTTTTCAAGCCCGGCTGGTTGAGCCCATATTCCTCGACGATGGAAGAGTATTGCCAGAAGGGGCTCTCCTGGAAGGCCGGATCACCCGGCGGGTGCCTCCGCGGTGTCTGAACCGAGGGGGTAAACTCCATTTCGCTTTCGTCCGAATGACTCTTCCCTCCGGTTACAGCACGCCAATCTCCGCATCGTTAAGTGGAAGTGAAGGAGAAGCCACGACCCCGCTTACCCTCGATTCCGAAGGATCCGTCAGCGCCAGCAAACAGGGCAAAGCGGCCATCTTGTTGAATGTGGGTACTTCCTGGCTGCTAGGGAAGATAGTGGATGACATCGTTGAGGAAACGTTCAAGTTTAGCGTCGAAGCTGTCGCCAGTGGCACCGCCGCTACGTACGCCCGCTACGTGGGAATGGGAGTGGGTGTAGCCCTGATTGCATTGCAGCATGGCCAAGATGTCCGATTGCCTCAGTACTCGGAACTGGAGGTGACCTTCAACCGATCAGTCGCTTTAGCCCCCGCCAAAGCCGGGCACGAGGCAGGTCTTCCATTAGATTCAAACTCGGAAGAATTTGGAACCCCGATTTCCTTGCCTGCGGTAAACGAAATGAAGCCGGACGCAGTGTCTAATTAGCAGTGTCTAATCAACTGAATCTCACTGAAAGGAGAGAATAATGAGAATCACCTCAACAAGAAGCATTAGCACACGAGTACTCTTTTCATTGCTCCTGGTTCCAGTTGGCCTGGTTCTTTTGGCTGCGGCTGTTTCGACCTGGGCCGACCAATCGCAGTGGGCGGACCTCGCTGATCCGATCGTTGCTGCCAAATGGGGTGCCATCACGGCTCCTGTATTTGGCAGCTCTGAATCAGTCGCAAACGGCGCCTACTCGGATGCAGAACTTTTCGCCGGGCCCGATAAATTCGGGGATTACTTTAGCGGAGTACTTCCCAATGGCCGGATTGTCAAGCCGGCCGGAGTGAGCATTCAGATCGGGATGAACCCGCTGGGAGCGGTGCTGACTCCAGATGATAAGTTCCTGATCACCAGCAACGATGACGAGCGAGAAGCAGGGTTCCCCTCTTATCAAAGTACTGTCAACAAGGGCGGGTATTCCTTGTCCGTCGTCAATACCTCAACGGCGAAGGTCGTATCGCAAATTAACGTGGCCGGCACGTTCTACATTGGCTTGCAAGCGACTGGCCCCAATCCGGACAACTCTTATACGATTTGGGCATCGGGTGGACCCAACAACAATGTAAAACTCTTTACCGTAGCATCTGATGGTACCATTTCACAAACGGGGAGCATCCCGATTGCCCCGATCACTCCCGCCACCAGCGGCTATGTTTCCAACTATACCCCGGCGGCGGCTCTAAACACCGCAGATAACAGCGGCAATAAGCCTCCCGTTCCCTCGGGCTTTGATCGCGTGAATGGCGCCAAGATCACCTTTCCGGCAGGGTCGGCGCTCAGCCCGGACCGGAAATTCCTTTACGTGGCCTGCAATGGAGATAACAGCGTGGCTGTGATCAACACGTCCACTCATGCGGTGGTGCGGCAGGTTCCTGTGGGGGCCTTCCCTTACGGAGTAGCGCTCAGCCAAAAGGGAGATGTGGCGTTTGTATCGAACTGGGGAATTACCGAATACAAGTTCCTCAATCCCACTTACGCCGCTGACGGGACTCTCACGGCTGTTGGAGCGGCGGCTGACAACCAGCCGGATGGATTCTATGTCCCCGTCCAAAGCAAGACTGGATCTAACCCGAAATCCTCTTCCATTTCTGTGTTGTCGGCTCCCCAAGGTGATGCTACGCAACTCTCGCCGCAGGGTGCATTCTATGAGGGACACCCTTTGGACCAACTTTACAAGGTTGGAGACACACATCCTTCGGCCATAACAACTGTGAGCGGCCAATTCGGCCAGGAGGTGGTCTACGTAACTAAGACCAACAGCGACAGTTTGGGAGTTCTCCTCCTGTCCCGTAAGGGTCAACATATTGAGATCAGCCGCATGCCGGATGTCCCCCTTTCACCAACTAATTTGAGCGGCGGCTATCCGAACGCCCTGGCGGTATCGCCGGACCAGAAGTATCTTTACGTGGCCGAGGCAGGGATCAACTCGGTGGCAATTCTGAGTATTTCAAACCCGCTGTCGCCTCGCCTGGTAGGGCGCATCCCGACCGGGTGGTATCCGACCGCTCTGGCCCTCAGCAGTGACGGCAGATATCTTTATGTCACGAATGCAAAGGGCATAGGCGAGGACATTAACCCCCAGACCAACACGGCCCAGGGGAACGCCCCCCCCACAGGCCTGGCTTCCGACCCGACTGTCGATTCCAACTTCATCTTCGGCACCGTACAACAAGTCGATTTGCAGAACACCCACGTCGATAACTTAAGCGTGTTGAAGAACAACTTTGCTTTCCACATGCCGGTTGATACCAGCGTGGTGCCTGTTGGCCGAGAACCTTCACGAAAGATCAAACACGTCTTTTTCATCCTGCATGAAAACAAGACTTTTGATTCCATGCTGGGAAACCAGGGCAGTCATTTTGGTCCCTTTGCCAGCCAGACATTCAATAAACGAGATGGGAGTACCTACAACAACGGGCAGTATACGGGTGTTTCTGTTAACACGCAACGACTGGCCATGGCCTTCGCCACGGCCGTGAATTATTTCTCCGATTCGGAAGAGAGTGACGCTGGCCATCAATTCTGCGCCTCAGGCACATCGTCGGATTATACTCAAAAGACACTGCTCGTGAAGAGCGGGCGCGGACTGCTGGTCAATAAGAACTTTGAGCCGGAGGATTACCCGGAAAGCGGCTATATCTTCAACAACGCAGCCCGCAACGGAGTGAGCTTCAAGGATTATGGCGCCATGGTTCGAATTGAGGGCACCGACACAGGCACCAGCACACCGACGACACTCAACGATCCTTTGAGTGGACTGGTCGGCTATCCCCAGTTACAGGGGGACAATTTTACAGTGACCAATCCCCTGATCAACTCGGGAGATGTCACCTCACAGGTTCAGGGGCTGGGCCAAACCTACTTTCTCAAACTACCCATCCTTGCTGTTCTGGGTGGGAAGAACTTCAACGGCGAGCCGCGCCTGGACCGCAATTACCCGGGTTACAATTTCAACATTTCCGACCAGCGACGTGCCCTCGAATTCATCTCCGACTTTGACCGGATGGTAGCCGGGGGAACGCTTCCCCGCTTCCTCTATATCTATCAGCCCAACGATCACACCGGAGGGGTCCAGGCCCCCAATAGTGGGTCTGTGGTGACTGCATCCGGCGTGCAGCAGATTGCCGATGGGGATGTGGGGCTGGGGATGGTGGTCAAGCACATCATGGAAAGCCCGGTTTATTATGATCCTCAAACGGGAACAGGAAGCGCGATCTTCATCACGTACGACGACGCCCAGTCTTCTCTGGACCATATCCATCCGCATCGCACCCCGCTCATCGTCGTTAGTCCTTTCGCCAAACCCGGATACGTTGGCAAGCGGCACTACTCGACGGCTTCGGTCGTGAAGACTGAAGAGCTATTGCTGGGATTGCCCCCGAACAATCTGGGTGACCTGTTTGCCACCGATTTGCGCGACCTGTTCCAGGCCGGTTACAACGGGATCGCGGCAAAGGATGTGGTCGTCACCACCCAGGTCGCTTACTCCCCTTCGAAAGAGGGTAAGCATATCTGGTCTCTGGTGAGCAAACTGGACACTTCCGGGCCGGACCGGGACAGCTTCCGCCTGGGGGCCCTCCTGAGGCTGTCCATGAGAGCTGACGAACTCCATCAACAGGCCGAAAAAGAACGAGGCCTCAAGACCTCTGCTTACAAACGGGCTCAGGCGGATCTCTACAAGTCTGCTTTGAGATTAGTGAACACCGCTGCACCACGGGACATCGACGGCTAAAGAAAGACTTTGACCTTGAAGTATCTCCTCCCTCTGACTTCTACTGCAGAGGGAGGAGAATCGGCTGAACTACGCTCCCGGTCACAAACCTCACGGGTGTCCTGTATTAACCGTACCGGCCTTCGATATAATCGGCAGTGTGGGAGTTCTTGGGCGTAAGGAAGAGGGCCTCTGTTCGGGCGTGTTCGATGACCTCGCCAAGCAGCATGAATGCACATTCCTGACTGATTCGACGGGCCTGTGCCATGTTGTGAGTCACGATAAGGATGGTGTAACGACCGGCGAGGGTGACCATCAACTCCTCAATACCCAGCGTGGCGGCGCTGTCCAGGGCGGAGCACGGTTCATCCATTAGGATGACTTGGGGTTTTAGTGGAAGGAGTCGGGCGACGCAGAGTTTCTGCTGCTGCTCCAGTTGTAGAGTTGTGGCGCGAGTATGCAGCCGGTCTTTCAAGTCATCCCAGAGCGACACCTCGGACAGAGCCTTTTCCACCGCATCGTCCAACTCCGACTTTTTCAATGTGCCGTGCGCACTATGGATGCGCAGGCCGAAGACAATGTTTTCGTAGACGGAGATGGGGAGCGGATTGGGCCGCTGGAACACCATGCCAACCGCTTTGCGCAGTTCGATGAGCGAAATGTCCGGGGCGTAGATATTTTGCCCCAGGACCCTAATTTCGCCGCTGGTGGTGACATATCCGTAGCGCTCGTTGATGCGGTTGAAGCAACGGAGCAGGGTTGTCTTGCCACAGCCCGATGGCCCGATCACCGCCGTGATCTGGCCCTGGCGGATGTTCATATTGATGTTCTTCAGGGCCTGGAAGCTGCCATACCAGAGATTGAGGTCTTTGGTCTCTATGCTGAAGAGTGGGGGCGTTGTGGTACTCATCCGAAAATCCCATTGACATACTCGTAGGTTTTCCGGTTGGCCGGACTGTCTGAAAAGATCACCTCGGTGCGGTCTACTTCCACGACTTCGCCATTGAGCAGGAAGGCAGTGCGATCGGCGAGTCGGCGCGCCTGTTGGACCAAGTTGGTCACGAGGATGATTGTCATCTGGGAGCGAAGTCCCTTCAGTACGTCCTCGATGCGCATCGTGGTGACGGGGTCTATGGCGATGGAGAACTCGTCGAGGCAGAGTATCTCAGGATCATGCGACAAGGCGCGGGCGATGGTCAATCGCTGCTGCTGACCACCGGACAGTCGAGTGCCTAGGCTGGAGAGCCGGTCCTTGACTTCATCCCAGAGTGCGGCCTGCCGCAGGCAGTGCTCGACGCGATCCTGCAGTTTGCGGCGGTCACGAACGCCGGCCATGCGCGGGGCGAAGGCGACATTATCAAAGATCGAAAGTGGCAGGCCCACGGGTAGCGGGGCCACCATGCCGACCTTCCGCCGGAGGGCGTAGACGTCTCCCATCTGGCGTATGTCTTCGCCATCGACTTTAACGATGCCAGTGAAGACGGCGCCCGACACGTTTTCGATGGTGCGATTAATGGTCCTCAACAGCGTGGTCTTTCCTGACTGACTAGGGCCGATGATGCCCAGGATCTCGTTGCGCCGTATTTCAAGGCTGATGCCCCTCAGAGCCTCGCGGTGTCCGTACCGGACCCGCAAGCCGGCAATCTCAACCATTGAACCGGACATCACCATTTCCTCCGTGAACGCAGGCGAACACGCACAATGATCGCCAGGGCATTCACCAAGAGCACGGTGCCGAGCAGCACGACTGCCGTACCATACGGCAACGCATGAGGCACATCGGGCACCTGCGTGGATATCGTGAAGAGATGCATCGACAGCGCCATGCACTGGTCGAACAGACCGTAGGCAAACAGATGGCCTTCCTTGATCGCTTTGAAGAATACCGCACCCGTAAACATGATCGGCGCTGTCTCGCCTGCGGCCCGGGATACTTGCAGGATCACACCGGTGAGGATGCCACTGATCGAGTTCGGGAGGACAATGTGGCGAATGGTTTGCCAGCGGGTGGCGCCGACGTTCCAACACGCCTCGCGAAATGACATCGGCACGGCCGCCAAAGCTTCCTTGGTGCTGGCGATCAGGACAGGCAGCGTCATAATCGCCAGCGTCAGCGAGGCCGCGAGGACAGATCGGCCGATCCCTGCAAAAAGGACGAACGCGCCGAGCCCAAACAATGCATGCACGATGCTGGGCACTCCCGCGAGATTGACCACGGCGAGATTGACAATACGGGTGAACCAGTTCTCACGAGCATATTCGTTCAGGAAGACTGCCGCCAGCACACCAATCGGCGTGGCGATGGCCAGCGAGATGACGACCAGATAGATCGTTCCCAGCAAGGGCGACCAAATACCGCCGGCCCGCATCCCATGCTTGGGAACCGTCAGCAGGAAGTCCAGAGACAAGATCGGCCACGCCTGAAAGACCAGATAACTGACGATCAGCAACAGCGGAAGCACCATCAGCAAGGTCATCAGAAGAAACACAATCTTGGCGATGAGTTCACTCCGCTGTTTGCGGCGCGTCAATGAAGTCGGTTGAAACAACCTACTCTACCTCTGGCAACAAGGATCGTTCATTTGACTCGAACCCCGCGAACGACAAGGTCAGCGGTCAGGTTGATGACGAACGTGATTAAGAACAATAGGATGCCAATAATGAATAACACTTGATAATGCTGTGAGTGCATCGGGGCTTCGCCCAGTTCGGCGGCAATCGTAGCGGTCAACGTCCGCACCGAGTCCATCAAGCTAGTAGGAATTCTCACCGCGTGTCCCGTGGCCATTAGGACCGCCATCGTCTCGCCTGCAGCCCGGCCTACACCGAGCAGCACTGCCGCCAACAGGCCATTCTTGGCCGCCGGCAGCAGGACGCGATAGACCAGTTGCCATCGCGTCACCCCCAGTGCCAGTGCCGCCTCCCGGTACGAGTCGGGGACCGCCTTCAACGCATCTTCGCCAATGGATACAACGATGGGCACACTCATCAGCGCGAGAATCAGGCCACCGTTCAATACATTCAAACCAATCGGTGCACCGAAAAGCCTGATGATCAGCGGATTCATTACAGTCAAACCGATGAATCCCCAGACCACAGACGGAATGGCCGCCAGCATTTCGATGATGATTTTCAGCGTTTCCCTGACCTTCGGCCCGCAGAATTCAGAGATGAAAATTGCCGCGCCGACCCCGAAGGGCACCGCAAGCAACATGGCCAGCGCAGTCACGCTTGCCGTGCCCGCGATCAGCGCCAACACGCCGTAGCGAACGTGGCTCTGGGAAGTCGGGTACCATTCGGAACTGAAGAGGAACTCCCGGAAATTGAAGCCGTGAAAGAGAAACCCGGCACCTTCGCGAAACACAAAGAAGAAAATCCCAAAGACAAACAGGATGGCGCTGATGCCACATAGCCGGATCAGCAATTCGATTGCAGTTTCGGTGACGGACTGCCACTGCCGTCGATTCATCATGAACGTCGCAGCCCTTTCCATCGTTATTAAGGCTGCGTGCCAGTTCTGGGCAGAGGGACGTAGCCGCTCTGGGTCACGATCTTTTGGCCGGCTTCGGAGTGAATCCAATCGATGTACTTTTTCACGTGGCCGGCCGGTTCGCCGAGAGTGTACATAAACAGCGGTCGGGCAATCGGATAGGTGTGGTCCAAAGTGTTCTCAACTGTCGGAGCAAAGGACTTGCCACCAGCCTTGCTGGCGATCCGCAATGTCTTGACTTCGGCCGTTGCGTAGCCCATCCCGCTGTAACCGATGGCACCAGGGGTCCTGGACACTAGTTCTACTACATCCTTCGATCCGTGCATATCACGCGAACCGAGCTTGAAATCTCGGCCCTTGCCGAGAATGGCCTCGCGGAAGTATTCGTAAGTCCCAGAATTCGACTGGCGGCTGACCCGGATAATTTCGTCGGCACCGCCGCGCATGGTGATGCCCATCTGGGACCATTTGGTGAAGTGGCCGCCCTCGCCGTAGATTTCAGCCAACTGCTCCAGCGCGATTTCCTCCATCGGATTGCTTTTGTGGACGTAAACGGCCAGGGCATCGTAGCCGACCATGAACTCGCGCGGCGCCTTGCCGGTGTTTTGCCTGGCTTGTTCAATCTCCTGGGGATGGAATTGCCGGCTGCAGTTGGCGATGTCCACCGTCCCGTTGATCAAGGCAGCAATACCCGTGCCCGAACCGCCGCCGGAGACCTCCACCGAGACCGATGGTTCCACCTTGACATATTCCTCGGCCCAGGCTTGGGCCAGGTTGACCATTGTGTCCGAGCCGATGTTTTGAATCACTCTCATCTCGGGTTGCTTTGAACGTGAGCAACCGATCGGCAGCCACGCGAGGGTTGCGGCCAGCAACAGGCTAACAACGGGTTTCATGAAGTGAGAGTCAAATCGGAGGATTGGTATTCTCATGGATTGGATTCAATTCGTTTCCAAGGATCGCTTGAACCAGGTCCCGGATGTGGTTGCCTAGAGACTCATAGGCTCGTTCATACTCAGCTCGAACTTCCTCAGGCGTTCCGTGCGCCTTGGAGGGATCGGGGACCAGCCAGAGCAGTCCCAAGGTCCGGGTAGGTTTCTGGGGGAAGGCTTTCTCCGCCGCCTTCGAGAGCGCCACGATCACTTGAACCTGGTCCAACTGGGGAACCTGGTCTACAGAGATGGAGGCCTGATGCGAGATGTCAAGGCCTTTCTCCGCCAGGAACCAGATGGTCTGCGGATCCGCCGTGCCTGCCACCAGCCCAGCACTGCTGAACGAAAACCGTTTCGCACCCGAGTGGCTGCCGATAGCCTCGGCGATGCGGCTCAGACAACCGTTGGTCTCGTCCACGAACAACACTCGGAAACCCTCCAGGGGGAGGTGCCGCCAATACTCGCCGGTGGCGAAGTACAGCGCCTGCTCACACATGTTGGTTGCCTGGTCAGATACCCGCTCAAAACGCCGTGCCACAGTGATTAGCGGCGGCAACGCCTCCAACGGCAGGCGCTCCTGCTGTCGCCATTCCACCAGGTCAGCACTGAGGCCGTCGCGGACTTGATTGACTCGCGGCTCACTGGCCATAGTGGTGCGGGCCAAATCGGGATTCTTGTCTACGAAAGCACGCAGGGCGTTGTGCAACATCGGGATCGCCATGTTCGCGATCTCACTAAACTTGTCGGTAGGCACGTCGAAAGGGAGGGAACTGAGCACTAAAACCTGCCGCGCGATGCTTACTGCGTAATCTCCGACGCGCTCCAGTTGATTTACAATCTTGCTGGCCGAATACACAAAGCGCAGGTGGCCAGCCGCCGGCTGGTGCCGCACGATGAACTCCAGGCATAGTCGGTCCAACTCGGTCTCCAAGGCGTCTATGTCCTGATCTCGCAAGATCACCGAGTAAGCCAACTGCCTGTCGCGCTTGAGGAATGCTTGGAAGGCCCGAGTCAATGCCTGCTCGTCAAGAGCCAGCATCTCCAGCAGTCTGGACCGAATCAGGTCGATGTCAGACTGTAACAACGCTTCCAAGTGGGGGGTTGGCGGTGTGCTCAAGGCTCGAATCCCTCGGCAAATCCTTCATCAGATCACAGGGAAAATCCATCCGTGCATCTGGCCTCCTCCTCAGAATCATTGAATCGACCCTTTGCGCCACAAAGACCCGCTGCACAGGCAAAAGACAACTTCTAACAGATATGACAATTCAGAAAGCAAAGGTCAAAATCTAAACCGCACCGGAATTATTAAATGGATGTGAACGAGAGTCAAGGACTGGTTAACCACGAGTTGCGTTGGTGTTACGAACTGTCTTGGAACCGGCGGGGTTGATCTTCCGATAAGATCTTTTCACATTTCCCTCCCAAAGACTGGATAATCTGCCTGCATCGACCACATATTAGCCTGGGTTTCCATATTGGGACTTCGTTCAGACGGGCGGTACTGTCCTTCCGGACACAGGATCGGGGTTGGTTACAGGGAAGTCGCAACGGATAAGGATAGACCTGAGGTTGTTGGGTGTATACTAATCGACATCGGGAACAAAAATGGAAATCTCGGATAATCCACCCCAAAAGCCCGTGATCAACCCCCGAAAACTCGCCGCCATTGACATTGTCTTTCTCGGTTCCAAATTTATCATTGCCGAGTTTGTGGGCGGGGTGCTCCTTTGTATTGCCCTTGGTATCTTCGTCCTGTTTCGAGGTCACTCATTCTGGCAACTCGTCCTAGGTCTATACCTCATATCGCTGGGGGTCAACTACGTGCCGATGTTAGTCTATGCGGCTGCGATCACGAGAAGGCAGAGCGCCCGAGCAGAGATGGGCGAAGAACTAAATGATCAGCGCCGGGCCATGGCCAAATACCGCCGCCAGTCTATCCTGTTGCTGATCCCGCTGCTGGTGCCCATATTCGCCCTCGCTCAGGAGCGGCGCAAGGCTCAGGTCACCCACACCGGAGCGTGACACATGGACCTTTTCAGCGGGTATTGCGCTTTGTTGAATGGAAGATTGTCCTTATCCCCTTACCTATGATCAGCGAGGTTCTATGAGTTCACAGATAGCTTTCTCCGGTGATACCGTGACTGCCCGAGCCGTGCTTTTAGGAGAACGCATTGACCTGAAGGGGATGGAGAGTACCCATCGCTTGGGGATTTCTCCCCTGCTTATTTCTACTGGAGAGACCTCTTGTGCTGCCCTCTTTCGGTACGGAGTAGTAGTTCTTTTCGGAATGAATCCGCTACAGGAAGTTTCTTTTCTCAACCAATTGATCCCGCTGGTTGGCCAGCCCTATGGAAAGAGAGAAATTGAGGAGACCCTTCTCCGAATGAACTCGGAAGCCGAAGAGCAACTCGAAACCAACCTCATCCAGGTACGTGAATTTACTCCAGAACGGTTGCAGATCATTGCCGATATCCTGGCCAAGAGCGTCACGCTGGGGTATTACGAGGCCGGGATTGCCGGCGTGTTTGACCGGATCGAACCATTCGCCGTTGGTTTGCAGCAGAAAGGGGAAGCCTGGCCAAAGGGCAGGGAGTTGATCGGTTATATTGGTGACACTCTGCTAATTCAACATAAGATGGTGGCACGAGTCGAGGTGGCGGACAAGCCTGAGTTGCTTTGGGAACGACCCGAACTGGGGAAACTTTACGCGAGACTCGAGGATGAATATGAACTCGTAGAACGGCACGTGGCTCTCGAAAGAAAGCTGGCACTACTCGCTCGGACTGTCGAAACCCTTTTGGATTTGCTACAGAACAAACGGAGCCTGCGCGTAGAGTGGTACATTGTCATTCTGATTGTGGCTGAACTTCTCTTGACTCTGTACCAACTCTTCATAAAGCACTAGCACTTTCCCACCCTGCGTTGCTCATCGCGATGCCACCACGACCTGAGTACTAGGCCAGTAGCCGGAACACTAGAGGAAAATAACGACTGCGGGGGTACCCACCGGAATGTATTGGCCGGTAAATGCTAAGCCGCCCGTCTTCCGATCGATACGGAAGACTGTGATCGCGTCGCTCCTCTGGTTACATGAGTAGAGGAAATTCCCTGTAGGGTCGATACTGAAGCTACGCGGATAATCGCCTCTGGTCCATTCTTCTCCGAGAAACGCCAGGGTACCCGTTTTACCGATAGAAAAGTAGGCGATGCTGTCATGCAGTCGGTTGGCAGCATAAAGGAATTTTCCGTCACACGAAGCCACTACCTCTGAAGTAAAATTGGTGCCCGCAAAGCCCTTTGGGAGGGTTGAAACGGTCTGCCTTGCCGTCAGCTTTCCGGCTGTGACGTCGAAGTTAAACAACACCAGCGTGGATCCCTCTTCTTGCAGCGAGTAAAACCAGCGGCCATTAGGATGGAAGGTAAAATGTCTTGGTCCGTCTCCCGGGGACAGCGGCAGGGACTCCGGATCATTGGCCGAGAGCTTTCCATTTTGAATATCGAACTTCCATACCAGGATCTGGTCTAATCCCAGGTCACTCGCCAACACGAATTGCCCCGTCGGATCAGCTTGGATCATATGAGCGTGAGGGGAGTCGTGCCCACTGATAGCAAAGCTACCGGGAGGGGCACTCGACGCATGCACTGGACCGACCGAGCCCGTATCCCGTTTTACGTCGGTAGCAGGACCGAGCGCACCGTCCGGGCGGATGGGGAGGACTGCGACGGTTCCCCCGGCGTAGTTGGCTACCAGCACGAACTTCCCCGAAGGATGGACGCTCAGGTGAGCAGGGCCGGCCCCTTCTGAGCTGACGGTATTGAGACGCGTCAGATGGCCACTGGATCGGTCTATTGAAAATGCGCTCACCGAACCGGAGTTGGTGCCCTGGAAAGTCTTTGTCTCATTGGCCGAATATAGATGTGTCCTGGAGGGATTGAAAGCGAGCCAAGCCGGGTTTGAATCATCCGGAAAGACCTCTCGTTGCGCCAGAGCGCCGGTTGAAGGATTCATCTCGTAAAGGTAGATGCCTTGACCATTACCCTTACTGCCCTCCGGGCCTTGCGGCGAGCTGTAGGTGCCGATATAGACAAGAATCTTCCGGGTGGCTGATTCTGTCTGATTTTGTGGGGACCGTGTCATCATTGGACCTGTGATAGCCAGGGCCGACGTACCTTTTAGGAACCATCGACGTGAGGTCTTGTTGAAATGATCATGTTGACACTGCAACTCATTCGGTAACATTTTAGGTCTCCCTATGGCTCATGGTGAAAGCTCACGGGGTTATTGATACCGGTTTCCCGGAATAGGGCACTGTCCTATCAGGCCGAGCGGTCGCCTCTATTCCCGTGCCGTGGCCTTCTTTTACAAAGACTATTTTAAACGTGCGGGTTTGCAGCATGCCCGGAAACCCGCCCTTGCGCTCACCAAGGAGAAGGGTCTGGGCAGATTCATTCCAGTGGAAAGGAATAGTGGCGTAAATGCCCTGTTCATAGTTGTAGTTGTCACTCTCATCTTCGTAGAGCGTGAAGCTGCCATCAGCACCGGGGAATACCCGCAATTCAATGGGATCCGGAGGCTTTTCAGTCGTGTACTCGATGTTGGGGCCCATGGGAACGATTGAGCCGGCACGAACGTATAAAGGAATTTTTGGGAGCGGCGCAGGAGTGTCGATAATGTTTCCACCCCCTAGTGTCTCCCCGCCCCAAAAATTGTACCATCGGGTACCTCTCGGCAAGTAAAGGTGCCGCATGGTTGCGCCTTGTTCTATCACAGGACTAACCAAGAGAGCCGAACCGAACATGAATTGGTCGCCAATGTTCAATACGCGGGCGTCGGAAGCAAAATCCATCACCAGGGGCCGCATGAGCGTGTAGCTCTGGCTGGCAACCTTCCAGGCAAGCGAGTAGATGTAGGGCATCAATCGGTAGCGAAGGCGGTCATAATGGGTCAGAATTTCCTGAGCCTCCGCACCATAAGACCACAGTTCATTTTGATCAGGAGCGCGCGTTCCATGAACACGAAAGATGGGGCAAAATGAGCCAAATTGGAACCAACGGACAAAGAGTTCGCGGTAAACCGGGTCATCCGGATGACCCATGATAAACCCTCCGATATCTGACGTCCAGTAAGGAAGGCCGGATAGCGAGAAGTTGAGCGCAGCCGGGACCTGGCGCTTGAAGGTCTCGAAATCCGAAAGAATGTCGCCGGACCAAGCGGTCACCGCATTGCGCTGTATACCAGCGAACGCCGACCGCGACAGAATGAAGACACGTTTCTGGTTTGATGCGCCGCGTTGTCCCTGGTAAGCGGTGGAAGTAGCCATGAGCGGATAAAGATTTGCAAAACGGGCGCCATTGCCTAGCGCCACTTTGTTGCGGAGCAGGAGGTTTTCCTCCGTTCCTTCAGTTTCTGGTTCAGTCGTGTCCATCCACCACGCGTCCGCTCCGATCTTGAAGAGCGACCGGTCAATGAGGTTCCAATAGTATTTTCTGGCCTCCGGGTTAAAAGCGTCATAGAGCGCAGTTCCTTTCGGATGGAATCCTTCAACCCGAGTACGGTCGATGAAATAACCCAACTTATCCATTTCCTGGTAGGTGGCGGAGCCGGGATAAAAGAAGGGCCATACTGAAACCATCAGGTGAAAGTGGTTGTGATGGAGGTCGTCGATCATACCCTGCGGGTCCGGGTAGTTTTTGTTGAAAACAAATTCACCTGTGGTAGTCCACCAGAACCAATCTTGGACAATATTGTCAACCGGGATATGGAGTTCACGGTATTTGTGAGCGATGCCGAGCAGTTCCTCCTGAGATTTGTACCTGTTCTTACACTGCCAAAACCCATAGGCCCATTTTCCATACATCGGAGCAGCCCCGGTCAACTCGCGATAGCCGGCGATGATCTTGTCGAAATCGGGCCCGTACATGAATGCGTAATCGATCTCCTCCGCCATGTCGGAGCTGACATACAGGTAATTAACAAAGCGATTATTGAAGCGGGTTACCGACGTGTTGTTCCAGAAGAGGCCATATCCATTGCTGGAGACCAGAAACGGCACTGCAATATTCGTATTCTCCTGGGAGAGCTCCACGGATTCACCCCGGTAATTCCAGACGCCTGCCTGGTGCTGGCCGAGTCCGTAGAGGGCCTCTTCCGAGCCATACATCTTGAACACGCTCTCAACGTGGTACGTCTTCTCCCCGTTGACCGTCGCTGGAGTCATGGCCCGCGGGCCGTCCTGAAGCAGTTGGCCTCCGGTCAGGTTGCTGAAAGTGATAGTCCCACTGTCCCGAGCTACATTAACCTTCAAGCGTGCCGTGACCAGACTTATTTCATTTCCGGTGGTCTCTAGTCTCCACTCCACCGCGGACCAGCTTGTCTTGGTGACTACAATATCCGGCAGGCTGGGAAAGGAACCGGTTGGTGTGTAGCGAATCCGAATCATTGAATCCGTGCAAACTTGCAGACGCAACATACCGGACTGCATCGTGAGCACGACGCTGTCGGGATGTCGCTCGACAGCCGCAACCGGGTTCAGGGGAAGCCATTGAGCCTTGGCCCGCTCCGGTGCCAGTCCCAGCCCGATTATCAGGGCAATCGGGCTCAAAATGACAAATCGCTGTGGTAGCTCGGCAGCAATGGAAGCCAGGTTCATCGTGCTGTCCTCCGCTCTTGACCTTCGGAATGCGGACCTATCTCCCGCCTTTAACGTTCCGGAAGCCGGCTGTCTCAAATCTCCCCGGCACACTATACGCTCTTGCTCACTGAGACACCACAAAAAGACCCTTCGCTCCAGCGAAAGGCGACCAAAAGGGACCACAAACGGTATAGATTATTGGGAACGTGACCTGATACAGTGTTGTGAGTTGTATCTGTTGCCGCAACATGCCCTTTATATAGGAGAGTGAAAAATGAAACGCTTGGTTGTTTGTCTGCTCCCTATTGTCTTTGCGGCATCTCTGTACGGGCAAAGCATAACCGGTCGATTCGATTTTGTGATTGAAAACGGTCATGTTATCGACGGTACTGGCTCTCCCTGGTATTCGGCGGATGTCGGTATCCGCGCTGGACGGATTGCTGCCATCGGTCATCTTGTTGGCAGCAGCAGCCAGCATCATATCGACGCCCGCGGTCGGGTGGTTGCTCCCGGGTTCATTGACATGCTGGGCCAGTCTGAACTGACAATCCTCGTAAACCCTCATCTCCCTTCCAAAATATTCCAGGGCATTACCACAGAAGTTACCGGGGAAGGCGGCTCGGTCGCGCCGCTTAATGAAGCCATCCTCCAGGCTGATCATCTCATCTTCGATCACCTTCAAATTGTGCCGGACTGGCGAACCCTTGATCAGTACTTTAGTCGGCTCGAACGCCAGGGGATTGGCATCAATTTCGCCAGTTACGTGGGGGCGACCCAGGTACGACGGATGGTTCTGGGAGACGGAGATCGGGCCCCCAACCCAAACGAGTTTGAGCAGATGAAAACGCTCGTGCGCGAGGCAATGCAGCAAGGTGCAGTGGGTCTTTCGACCTCACTCCAGTATGCCCCGGCCCCTTATGCAAGCACTGAAGAACTGATCTCCCTGGCGGAAGAGGCCGGAAAACTTGGTGGCATCTATGCGACCCACCTGCGTTCCGAAGGGGACGCTGTCCTAACCGCCCTCGACGAAGCCATCCGGATCGGGCGAGAAGCGAAGGTCTCCGTCGAGGTCTGGCACCTCAAGGCCGCAGGCAAGTCAAACTGGGGACGCATGACGGAAATTGTGGCGAAGATAGAGCAAGCGCGGCGCAACGGCGTCGATATTACCGCCGACACTTACGCTTATCCTGCCTGGTTTAACGACCTCAGTGCCTTTATTCCACCCTGGGCTCACGATGGTGGGAATGCCAAGATGCTCGAACGGCTCAGGGATCGCGAGACTCGACGTCGCATCCGCAAGGAGATGGAAACCCCTAACAGCAATTGGGATAACGAATGGCAGGAGATTCCTGGACCTGAAGCCGTGCTGGTGAGCGTTGTCCAGAATCCCGCACTTCTGCCTTTACAAGGAAAGAACCTTCTCGAGATTGCGAGTTTGCAGCACAAGGAACCCATCGAGATGCTGTACGACCTCCTGATTGAGGACCAAGGGTATACCTATGTAGCAGTCTTCGGCATGTCCGAGGCCGATGTTGCGCGCGCACTCATCCAGCCCTGGGTCTCGGTGGACAATGACTCTGCAGGGACGGCACCCGACGGTGTGCTGGGCCGGGCGCACCCGCATCCCAGGGCCTACGGGACCTTCCCCCGAATCATCCGGAAGTACGTGAGGGAAGAACACAGGCTTTCACTGGAAGAGGCAATCCGGAAGTTTACCGCACTGCCGGCCCAACGCCTGAACCTGGGAGACCGGGGAGTCATCAAGCAGGGCATGTGGGCAGACGTGGTGGTCTTCAAGCCCGATCAGATCCGGGATTTGGCTACTTTCGAGGAGCCAAACCAACTATCTGTCGGAATGGACTATGTGCTGGTGAACGGTGTGCCGGTTATCGCAGATGGTAAGCCGACCAACGCTCTGCCTGGCAAGGTCTTGCGCGGTCCAGGTTACTTGCGCAAGAACCCGTAAGAGGGTGTTTAAAAAGGGCTTCTTGGCGTGAAGAGGTAGGGACGGCTCGCCGAGCCGTCCTCCTGCGTCAACCTTGGCGGCGCTTTCGGCGAAAGCGCCCTGCCTTAGTGCTTGCAATCGGTTCAGCTTTTTAAACACCCTCTGAGAAGAAGTCGGCCATTCCCGGATTGATTTATGTCTTCATTCTCATGCTATAAGGAGTAGTTCATGCGACAGATTACAGGCGCCATGATCGGTGTGTTGATCCTCCTTCTTGTCACTGCGGTGACAGTCGCTGAGCCCTCAGATCATCCTTCCTGCGACATCTTTGTGGCCATGCAGGACGCCACCATTGACGGGTCGGTCATCCTGGCAAAGAACAGCGACCGTCCGCCCATGGAAGCCCAACCGCTGGTTCATATGCCGCGTGCCCACCACCCCAAGGGTGAAAGGGTGAAATGTACCTACATCGAAATTCCTCAGGTCCCTGTGACTTATGAACATATCGGTTCCAAGATTTGGTGGGCATTCGGTTATGAGCAAGGCATGAACGAACACGGAGTCACGATTGGCAACGAAGCAGTTTTTTCAAAGGAACCTTATCAATGGGGGAACGGGCTGTTAGGTATGGACTTGCTCCGGCTAGGGCTGGAACGGGGTCAGACCGCTTACGAGGCCATGCATGTCGTTATTAATTTGCTGGAAGAATACGGGCAGTCGGGAGATTGCGAATATCCCGGACAATGGGGGAAGGCCAATTATCATAACAGCTTTCTCCTGGCTGATCCCAAAGAGGCCTGGGTGCTGGAAACCTCGGGGAAGTTCTGGGCGGCTAAAAGAATCACCCGGGGCGTTTACTCTATCTCCAATATCTATACCATTGAAACGTCCTGGGACGAAGCACATCCCCACCTGGTCGACCACGCCATCGAAAAGGGTTGGACAAAGTCTAGAGAGAGTTTCAATTTTGCCCGCGATTATGGTGATTATTGGCAAAAAGACTCGCCGAATCCCGGTAACATGCAGATTCGCCGCAATGCTTCTTATTCTCTCTGCCAGAGGATGTCCGGTAAGATTGATCCCGCTGCCATGATGAGAATCGCCCGGAACCACCATGAAGGAACAGCCCTTGAACCGCGCTGGGGAGCCGCCGAGACTTTTTGGGCCACCCTGTGTATGCACGACAATCCCAAATCGGGGTATCACAGCGCGGCTTCTGAGGTGTGCCAGCTAAGGGCGAAAATGCCCGCTCTCCTGCGCCAGGTGTATTGGGCCAGCTTCTCCAATCCCTGCTGCAATGTGTTTAAGCCCTTTTACTTGCACGGTGTGCGGGTTCCGGAGAGTTATGCGCAGGGGACCAGCACCTATTCCGTCGACTCACCCTGGTGGTGGGCTCATCGACTCAAACTCCTGTGCGACCTGAATTATTCGGCATTAAATCCGCTAGTCCGGGCAGTCTTCGACAAGACCGAGAATTGGATCCTCGAGCGACAAGCGCCCATCGAAACCCAGGCATTGGACCTGATCAAGAAAGGGCAGCAAGATGCGGCAGTCGCTCTGTTGCAGAAATACGTTGATGAAAACTGCAGCCGGATCGGGAACGATTATGCGGGGTTGAACGAAAGATTGTCGGGACTAATCGAGAGAGAAGGCATCAAGTTCTTGTTTCTTGATTATATGAGGGGTTGGAGTTCGAAGACGGGAGTTCCACTTCCCAGCCGATAGCCCAACCCCTTGCCATCATCTTGATCGATCCGCAAGTGCCAATTCAGGTTCAGGCGCGCAGCTTGCGACAGGCCTCAAGACAACGCTTTGCCGTCTCTTGCTCTGAATACCTGCTGCCCTCTTGTTCGATCAGATAGTACTCGATCCCGCCGGTACTTTCTGCTGCAGCAAAAAGCTTCGCCCAAGGTGCTGTCCCTTCTCCGAAGAGCACGCGGTACCCCTCTTTGGGGGACCAGTCTTTACAGTGCATTGAACGAATGCGGCCGGGGTTCTTTGCGATCCAGGCGACAGGATCGTTACCCGTCTCCAAGCAAGTGCCGACATCCAGCTGCAGCACAATGCTAGCGTCTGTGCTGGCCGCGAGTATTTCGATGGGTTTCTGGCCGTCAACTGGTTTCCATTCGGCATCATGGTTGTGATAACCGGCATGCAGGCCCTGGTCTCGCATAGTGTTGTTGGCCTTGTTCAATGTCTCCGCAACCTGCTTCCATCCGTCAGCCCCGGAAACTTCGCCAGCGGAGGCCATCACCACGTAGCGCGCACCGAGGATTTGATTCAGTTCAATAGCTTTCCCAACTCCCGCTGGGGTAAAAGCGGTTGAATCGTTATGGGTGGAATAGCAGCGAATTCCCAGGTCGTCCAGTTCCTTGCGAACCCGCTTGGCATAATCGGCGGTCCATTCGTAATAGGGCGAATAGAACTCCACGCACTCATAGCCCATCTTGGCTATTTTGCGGACGGTACCCATAAGATCCTTCTCTAGATCGTTGCGGACCGAATAAAGCTCCAGCCCGATTGGGATTTCCTTGCTGGTCGTCGCCAAAGCCCCGAGGGGCGTTGCCGCAACTAGGGCGAGGAATGAGCGGCGTGAAAATGGGTCATGTGTAATCATAGTGGAGTTACCATATCACAAAAACTCTCTTAGATGGAGAGATGGAGAGACGGAGAGGGAGAGTTTTTTCGATCAGTGATCCGTCAGAAGCTGTGAGAATATTCATCGGGCAGCACATGGCTTAAGTTGACACCAATAGGCAGTGTGTTCCTATCCTTGAATTTCATCACGGCTTCTCATTGACCTTGAACAACGACTAATGGTAGGCTGTCTTTACACCTAAAAGGAGGAGCCTATGAACATCTCAAGGCGTCAGTTTATCGAAACGGCGGCGCTTGGTTGTGCGACCACCTTGAGCGGATTTGCCGGCCGCTCGTTTGGCGGGACTGCAAAGATGCCCGTGCGCGTTTTCGGGAAAACGGGTGAAAAGGTCTCCATTCTTGCCTTCGGCGCAGGAAGTCGATACCTGATGTACAAAGACGAAGAGGAAGCCCTCAGGGTTTTAAATCATGCAATCGAACTAGGCATCAATTATGTCGATACAGCTCACAGTTACGGAAGCCAGGGTGAAAGTGAACAGCGGGTTGGGAAGGTTCTCCTCAAACGACGCAAAGAGGTATTTCTGGCTACCAAGATTGAGGCTCGCAAGGGCGATGAAGCCATGCGACAGATCGAGTTGAGCCTGAAGCGCCTGCAGACAGACCACGTGGACGTTCTGCACATCCATTCTTTGTTAGGTCCGGAGGATCTGGCTGCCATCGAGGCCCCAGACGGCGTGCTTAAGGTCGTGCACAAAGCACGCGACCAGAAAATGGCCCGCTTCCTGGGAATCACCAGCCATACGGATCCTGCTGTCCTCAAAACCGCCCTGGAACGCCACGACTTCGACTGCGTCCAGATGGCTCTCAACGCCGGATTGACGCGCATGGACTTTGAATCTCCCCAAAAGGCAATCCCCATGCCCCAGGGTAATTTCGAGACTCTCGCCTTGCCGGTGGCCAACCGCAAGAAAATGGGCGTGATTGCCATGAAGATTTTCGGGCAGGAAATACTCCTTGGGAAAGCTTCGGTCGAGAAATTGCTGTATTACTCGATGTCGCTACCCGTCAGCACAGCGGTGGTCGGGATGCCCAAGGTTGATCATGTTGAGCAGAACATCGCCTTGGCCTGCAATTTCAAACCACTCGCGGAATCGGAAAGGCACCAGCTGTCCGACTCTATTGCCGTAGAACACAAGGCAGAGATGGAGCGGTTCCTCCGGAACCATGTCGATGCCTGATTCTCTGCTCATTAGCAGATGGCAGGAGGCGGGTTAATTGGATTGAGGTCCACAAAGGTCTTAGTTCCCAGGGAAGCCGGCAACACGGGGTTCAGGCGGCACATACACAATGGAAAAGGTTATCGATCCTTCGTGCTCAAAACTAGGTGGTAGCGAGGCTAGAGTGAGTCGAAGGGATGCAAGCCTCCCGCGTCCCTGCCAGGGCGCATCAGAAAATAGCGGGGAAACCTATCCCAGGGACTCTGCGCTTCGCTAGAGCTCGCCGCAGTCCCTGGCTACTTTCCGGGGTCCCTCTGGGACTCGCTGTCTCGAAGGGACATTGGAGAGTAGCCGGAGGTTGAGCCGCACATCGTGCGGCGATACCTCCGGTCAATCTCCGCCTTCACGGTTCCGGCGCGTCCCGGCAGGGACGCGGGAAGTCATGGGGCACCTACCACACATAACATAGCGCGCGTCGAAGACTACCCCGCTCTTACTGAGCAGGTGCAGGTACTCCTCCTGGAAACGGCGTTTTCGCTGTTGACCGTGCCGTCCCTTAGGAAACCTGGATTGTTCAGCATGAATTGCACATTACGCATAATCCAATCGATTACCCGCTAAAATCCAAGATGCGCTTGGCCAGGGCATCCTCGAGTGTTTTCGCCCAGTTAACTATCTCGCCGCGCCTCTCGCGAGATTCGCGAATGAGTCGAAGGTTGTTGAGAGTCGTCTCCGGCTCCCAAGGTTCGCGGACCGCCGCCAGGGCAACAACGATGGCGGTCTGGGCCCCCTCCTTGTCCTTTGCCAGGATTGCCAGTTCCAGCCGTGTGGCATGGTCCCAATAATCAGGCACCCCAGCTTTAATCCTGCGCTCCACGGCATAGCTCACGACGGGCAAGAGCATAAGACGCTCCGGATCGGGCGGATCCTTCAATTCCATCAGCGTGACGGCATTGACGCCTGGGTAGGCGTCCCGCCAGTCGGCCTCAAAGCCTTTGCGATAAGAAGCAATGGCAGCGTCAAGGAAACCCTCAGCAAGGAGAAGATCGCTCGTTTGTTTGGCGGCGTCCCACCGGTCTTTGTACACGCGGCCGAGAACCCCGTAGGTCTCGCTGCTAGGGCCATGCCGTTCGATGACTGCCTTAAGTGTCTGTTCAGCGAGTTCGGGTTGTTTGTTTCGGTTCAGCGCTAAACCGAGCTGTTCCTGGATCATTACTGAATCCCGCAGCGGAGGTGTCATTTTCGGGACCAGCGCAATCATCTCAGGCCAGGCCTTTACAGCACGGTAGGAAAGAAAGAGATCGATGATGACCCCAGCTTCCGCGTCCTCAATGGGCTCCAGTTCATTCTCGATGGCTCTCAATACCTCGAGTCCACCGTGTTTCATCCGGCGGGCCTCGGATAGTCGTTTCTTCATAGCCTCTGAGTAGACCACACGATCTCGAAACACGTCCGTTTTTTCGTGCGCAATCGCCGGATAATCATGCAGGAGCTGGTAAAGAGGGCTGTCGGGAGCAGGGTCCCTGGCCTCGTGGAGTTTCTTGATGAGCAAAGCACAATCATTACTTGCATCGGAAGGCCTTCCTTCGGGGCCCAGCTTGTAAGGGAGGGCGCGCAACATTCTGACGTCGAAGGGCAACTGCCCTCCGCCCTCGGCGAACATCAAAACGGTGCTGCGTGGCCGCGCGGCGTGTCGCACGCCCAGTTCGTAGAAGACGTTGGCATTGGCCGTGGTGAGGTCGGCAACAGCGTAGTCGCAAAGCAAGAGGCGTTCGAACATGGGTGTGTGGATTATTCCGCCGCCCTGCTCCTCGTCGGCACGCAAGGGCTCGAGGTTCGCTTGGTGGATGGCCGGCGCAATCAGTTGTTCGTATACGGCGTCGAAATCGATCATCTTAGCGCCGACACTCGCTTTCTTTCCGAAAGGCATCAGGACGAAACACAAGGGTATTGCAGAGTGCATCATTTTCTCTCCTTCGTGACAGTCTCTCCCTGCTTGCTATCGAGCCATTAGTCCCCGTGAAATATAACATGCTTGAGCCTTGTCGACATACTTCCAGCGGTCCCGGGTGGTTCAGAACGCTAATGGGCAACCCTGCCGTTATAATGGGTTCTCTCGCGGTCTTTCGAGCATGGCAGGATTCAGACTTTCACGTTTGGCATGCCTCTATTGCCAGATGGGAGCGGATTTTCGACCTTGACGAGACTCCCCGGATCTCATAGGCTACGACTTCGCACAAGAATACAAGAATGCGCGTTCTCAAGGCATAGCGGGCCATCGGCTCGGCCAGGCGAAACCATCAGGCGGGGGGTCGCTCCCGAGCACGAAAATGTAAGTCTAAGAACAACCGGCTCGGGTCGATATCTGCGAGAAGCCACGGCTTAGCCGAATCGTTGCATGAGGAGCTGGAATGCTTGAACAACGCAGCCAATGGCAGACCAAAGAG
>DATKMG010000373.1:0-19653 GCA_035541995.1 Terriglobia bacterium | reverse complement strand
TGCGTTGGTCAAACTTGCTCCCATGCAATTACTATCTCGACAACAACTATGCTCACCCTTACTTTGAAAAGGAATTATATCCCAAACATCGAGTTAACCATATAGGTTTAGTTCAAGGCTGAGAAGAACCTATCAGTTAATCAGTGAAGCGTGCACACTCTCTCCTGTAGCTGGTCTTAAAACCTCCAAGGCTCCAACAGCCTCCCGCTTAGCTACCATTCGGATGTGTGAGCAATGCTCCAGCATTTCCTTGCTCACGTGTCCAGCAATTGCCATCAAGGTCTGCTCTGGGACTCCTTTATCTGCCGAACGCGTAATGCAGTGGTGGCGTAAGTCATGAAATCTAAGTCCCTTCAGCCGAGCCTTATTTGTGAGAGAACGCCAGGCAGTTCTCCATGATTTCATGGGGGTTGCCGGATCATAACCGACGCAATGGACTTTGTCCAGGTCTTTAGTGTCCACATTTGTCCACTCACCAGCCATTCTCACCTGATGTCGAAACGAAATCGGGATTAGTTCTCTTTGTGAATATTGAAAGCTCAAGTTCAAAACAATGTCCGGCGTGTAGACAACCACGTGGACATTGGCCGTGGTCGCAAAGTTGTCGAAGCAGTAGTTTATTGAAAAGGATGGTCGGGGCGAGAGGATTTGAACCTCCGGCCTCCTGGTCCCGAACCAGGCGCTCTAGCCAGGCTGAGCCACGCCCCGAATTTCAATGTGGTGCCGCATCATGGTTAAAAAGGATATCTGACCAGGCTTTGATCCTCCTTGCGCAACCATAATCGGTGCGGTCCAGTTTCAGCGGCGTAATAGAAATGAATCCTGAGTTTACTGCCATATAATCCGAGTCGACACTCCCTCGCTGAGTTTCCGTCTCCATTTCTTGATCCAGCCAAAAGTACCGTCGTCCCCGTGGATCCATGTTCTCCACAAAGATGTTCCGCACATTGCGGTGCCCCTGCCGGGTGACCCGCACTCCTAAAATCTCCTGGCCGGGGACATTTACATTCAGGATTACACCGGAGGGCAAGCCCTCCTTGACAATTCTCTCCGCCAGAATGGCGGCAAATTGTGCCGCTTCCTCAAACCGGAACTCCTCGCGAGCAGCTAGAGAAATAGCGAAGGAAGGAATGCCCTGGTTTGCACCCTCGGAAGCGGCTGACACTGTCCCCGAATAGGCGACGTCGTGTCCCAGATTTGCCCCTTTGTTAATCCCTGAGATCACCAGGTCAGGGAGCGAAGGCAGAATCTGATGAAGGCCGATGATGACACAATCAGTAGGAGTCCCTTCAACCGAAAACCGACCCGGGCCGACCTCTTCGTAACGCAAAGGCAAATGCAGAGTCAATGAAGCACTTGAAGCGCTTCTTTCGCGGTCGGGAGCCACCACGGTAACTCTTCCGACTGCCGATACAGCCTCCGCCAAAGCCACGATACCAGCAGACTGGATCCCGTCATCATTAGTCAAAAGAATTTCAGGCAAAACCAAGTCCCGGCAAAAAAATGGTCGGGACGAGAGGATTTGAACCTCCGACCCCACGCACCCCAAGCGTGTGCGCTACCAGGCTGCGCTACGTCCCGACTGGCCTGGACTCTAACACCTTCTGTTTAAGATTGTCAAGATACTCTGCAGGTCGCTCTTGAGTTGCTTGAGAACGTCTGGATCCGCTCCTGACGGGCGTGTTGGGGCATTGGGGGTGGCCTGTAGCGGTGCATTTGCAGCAGGAGAAGAGGAGACGCCCAAGCCACTTGTTTTCCTTTCGGCCAGGGCCTTTCGCGCACCAGCGATCGTGAATCCTTGTTCGTAGAGCAACCCTTTGATGACAATGATCATCTCCACGTCCCGCCTCCGATACATTCTTCGGCCGTTGGACCCTTTACAGGGAGACAGCACTGGAAACTCCTTCTCCCAAAACCGCAGGACATGGGCTTCCAGGTCGAGGAGCTTGCAAACGTCCCCAATGCTGAAATACAACTTCTCAGGTATCTCCACTTGATTAAACTGGCTCATGATGAGGTCTTATAACATGAGTCTGCCGCTTCCGGAAACTGCGGATCCGGCAGTAATTTGCTTAGTTCTGTCCGCCCCGCACAACAATTGGCCCAGCGGCCAGAAATTGGGATCATGCACCCCTGGCCTCCATCTTCTGCCTGATCCGAATGGGTGTCCCCAAGAATCCGTAGCGTTGCCGAATTTGATTGATCAAATATCGTTCCAGAGAAAAATGCAATCTCCCCCGACGATTGGTGAACAGCACGAAGAGAGGGGGGGACACGCCAACCTGAGTGATGTAGTGGACTCTGACTTGCTGATTAGAGGGCAAAGCCGCCTTGTGCAGGGCTGCCTTCTGCAGAAAGGCGTTTAGCTCGCCCGTTGAAACACGCATTTTGCGTGCCTGCGCCACTTCATCAACCAGCTGGAAGAGTTTGGAGATCCTCTGTCCTGTCTGGGCAGAAACGAAAATGATGGGTGCATACTCCAAGTACTTGACCCGATCCCGAAGCTCCGTTTCATACTCCTTCAGACTCTTAGTGGTCCTCTTGACTTCATCCCACTTGTTTACTACAAGGATCACTGAGACTCCAGCCTCATGAGCATAACCGGCTATTGTGGCGTCCATGGAATTAACACCCGTGCTGGCGTCCAGTACGACCAGGGCAATGTTGCACCGCTTAAGATTTTTCCGAGCCATGATCACGCTGAGCTTTTCTGCCAAGAGGTGGGTCTGGCTCTTCTTTCTGATACCGGCCGTGTCGATGAAGCGGTAGGTCTTCCCATTGCGAACCAACAAGGAATCGACTGCGTCCCGCGTGGTTCCTGGAACAGAGGATACAATGGCGCGGTCTTCCCCGAGAATCCGGTTCAACAATGTGGATTTGCCAACGTTGGGCCGACCGATAATGGCCACATTGATTTCGGGAAGGTCGGCAGGACCAACGGATTGGGAACCGGGGAATGTTTTCACCAGTTCCTCCAGTAGATCTCCTATACTCAACCCGTGTGCGGCCGAAACTGGATACATCCGCTTGAATCCAAGCTCATAAAACTCCAGAGCTTCATTCCAACGCCGGGGCGAATCGCACTTGTTAACCACAAGAAAGACGGGTTTTCCAGACTGAATGAGCAGCCGCGAAAGTTCCCGATCGAGCGATGTGATGCCAGCCAGGCAATCGACCACAAAGAGGATTGCACAGGCCCTTTCCATGGCGTTCTTGGCCTGTTCGAGAATCAAGCCAGCCATCACCTCGGTATGGTCCAGTGTGATCCCACCCGTGTCAACTAACTCGAATTCCCGCCCACACCATTCCGCATCTCCGGAAATCCGATCCCTGGTCATTCCTGACTCGTTTCCTACTAAAGCCTTGGGCCGTCCGCAAATTCGGTTAAAAAGTGTCGATTTCCCTACGTTTGGGCGTCCGATGATAACCACCGTCGGCTTCTTCAGATTTCTGTTCTCCTGTCGATGCGAAAGTGGGATAAGCGTGCAAATGGCTCAGTGATTCACTGGATGGAGTACGGGATGGTAACGTCCTACTCGATTTCGCCACCGAGAAACAAAAAGAGGAGGCGATTTACACCTCCTCCAGAAACCGATTCCAATTGTCACTGAACTCCAGGCCGCAGCCTCAGGCAACCCGAGGAATCAATCCTAACCAATGTGGAGTGCATAGAAAATGATACCCAACACTACCGCTGCAACCGCCACAATGATCGCAAATTCGGTCAGTCGTTCTTTCCAGGTCTTGCGTCCTGCGAGTTCAGGGTCGTCGATTTGTTCAAACATGGCTTTTATCCCCTTTCAGCCAACCGCAGTAAGTAAGCGAGAGAAATTAATTCCGCTGCAGCTTCGTGAACAAGCGACAAGGTAGGTCTTGATCTCAACGTTGTTTATTTTAATCCTATTGTCAAGCATCATCCAAACTATTTTTTGCTTTTGATCCCTTTTCATTCCGCTGAAAATTTCGCTAAAATCTGCCTTCGAGGAGATGAATATTACCCACCAGCCTATTGTCAGCCTGAACAAAAAGAGTCTGGATATCGGCTGCGGAAAGAATAAACTTCCGGGGAGCATTGGCCTTGATTTGAAACCCCTGGAGGGCGTAGACGTTGTACATGACCTGAACTGCTATCCTTATCCGTTCCATGAGGATACTTTCGATTTCATCCGCCTGAGCCATGTTGTAGAACACGTGGGGTCTATCATTAAAACTATGGAGGAGATTTACCGCATTGCCAAGAATGGGGCCGAGGTAGAAATCATCACCCCCCATTACACTGATTCCTCCTCCTGGCAGGACCCGACGCATCTTTGGCATCTTCATAGCGGCTCTTTCGATTTCTTCCAGGAATCTCACCAAAGCAGTTACTATACGCAGGCACGGTTTGCTGTTATTCGCCGAGATATCAAGCTGTTGAAGTTGTTCAAAGCGCTAGGGATTGAGTTTCTGGTCAACCTGGAGAACCGGTCGAAAGTCTTCCGGCGAGTCCGAGTCTTCTGGGAACAATACTTGTGCTTCATGATCCGGGGCAAGGTGATGACATTTCGTCTCAAAGTTGTAAAATCCCCCAACAGAAGCATCCGAGGCTCTCCGGATGAGTGAAGAAGCAGCGATAGAGGGAGATGGGGCCAGTTGTCCAAGACCCCTAGCTGTGGTACTGGTCAGCGGCGGGATGGATAGTTGTGTCTGTGCGGCCATTGCAGCCGAAGACTATGATTTGGCCATGCTGCATGTCTCGTATGGTCAGCGCACTCAGGAGCGCGAGTTGAGGTCTTTTGAAGACATTGCAGTTTACTACAAAGTAACCCGTAGGCTAGTCTGCCACCTGGATCATTTCAGACAAATCGGAGGGTCCAGTTTGACTGATGCTGAAATCTGTGTGGAGGAAGCCAACCTGGAGCGGAATGAAATTCCTAGCAGTTACGTCCCTTTTCGAAATGCCCATTTCTTGGCTATTGCCACGTCATGGGCTGAAGTACTGGGTGCTCAAGCTATATTTATCGGAGCAGTAGCGGAAGACAGCTCGGGATACCCCGATTGCCGACCCGAGTATTATGAAACCTTCAACCAGCTCATTCGCATTGGAACCAAGCCCGAGACCTGCCTGAAGATTCACGCTCCGGTGATTCATTTGCGAAAGAGCGAGATTGTGTCGATGGGTTGCCGCTTGTCGGCCCCTTTCCACTTGACTTGGTCCTGCTACCAGAATGTTGATCTGGCTTGCGGACGGTGCGATAGTTGTGCCTTACGGTTAAGAGGCTTTCGGGAAGCAGGCGTTGCAGATCCGATTTCCTACGTCTGATACACCCAGTTCTATGTTAAATTATTGGCGGAGGGGAAGGTTCGATGGTCCTTATTCTTGTCTATTAATCTTATGTGTTCGGAGGAGTCAATGTCAAAACTCTTAAAGTCGCTCTGGATTTCAATAGTGGCCCTTCTACTTTTTGCCCCGCTGGGAGGGCGGAGGGTTTATGCCCAGACTGGAAACATTGAGGGAGAGGTCAGGGGGTATGATGGCCAGCCTATGGTTGGAATTATGGTGACGCTGGACCGAAAGGAGATTAAGCAGCACTTCCAGGTTAAGACTGACAAAAAGGGGCATTACTTCCATGCGGGTCTTCCTGTGGGCTTATACCGAGTCGGCTTCCAGCAAGATGGTAAAGAGATCTATTACCTGGATAATATCAAAGTCCCTTTGCAGGACACAGCAAAGGGCGACGTCAATCTGAAGGCCGAGCAGGAGAGAGCCAAGACGCAGCCTCCTCAGCTCTCTGAAGAGCAGAAAAAGGCCGTGGCTCAGCAGGAAGAGGCAAAGAAGAAACATGAAGACATGAAGAGCGTTTTCGAGCAGGGTCGGGCCCTGGCCGCCGAGAAGAAATACGATGAGGCGATCGAGTCATTCAAGAAGGCAGGGGAGATGGACCCGAACCAGCACGTGGTCTTCTCTAATTTGGCTGAGGCCTACAAGCAGACCAAGAAATACGATGAGGCAATTGAAAATTACAATAAGGCCCTGGCGATACTGGCCAATAAACCCAATCCGGAAATTGAAGCCAGTTACCACATGAACATGGGAATTGTGTATGGCTTGGCAGGAAAGATGGACAACGCGCAGGCCGAAATGAAGAAGTCAGCTGAATTGAGCCCGGCTAATGCCTCCAAGGCGTATTACAACCTGGGTGCCATGCTCACCAACACCGGGAAATACGCGGAGGCTGTGGAGGCATTCAAGCAGGCGGTTGCTACCGATCCCAAAAATGCAGATGCTCAATACCAATTGGGTACCGGGCTGGTGGGTATGGCGACTACAACCCCAGACGGAAAGGTTGTCCCCGCGCCAGGCACAATCGAAGCCTTTCAGAAATACCTGGAACTTGCTCCTGATGGGAAATATGCCCAGGCTGCCAAAGACATGATCTCCGCTTTATCGGGAACCGTTACCACCAAGTACGGCACGGAGAAAGCGGAAAAGGCAGCCAAGAAGAGATAAGCCTATGGGGCACGGGATGCCGTGCCCTATTCCATCCTTACTCAGTATCCGATTACTTAATCAACTGGAAATCATCCACCCGCCAGCTGGTCCTGCCTTCCTGGACTGAGAGCTTTGCCTCTACGGTGTTAAAACCCCGCTTCCCCCCTTCGGTCAGGTAGAGGCCAATCTTGACTTCGACCTCTGACGTCCCTTTGAAAGTGGCGTCACGAAGATCATAAGCTACATAATGGGGGGCGGAAGGCCCGGCAATGGAGTTTTCCCAGGCCCCGGGTTCCCGAAACTGGTTCTGGTATTCTTCTGTGACGCATTGGGTCGCTAGCTTTGGATCCCGATTCACCATGGCTTTGGCAAACTTCTTCGCCACCACCAGCGCATCCTTCCCGGACTTCTGCTGCTCCAAACTAAAAGGAGGCAAACCACGGAAAGGAACAGACCTGACGAAATGAATCTCATCTGCCAGCCAATCATTGCGGACTTTGACGAACTTCAAGAGTTCAATTTGGGTTTCATAAGCGCGTTCGTTCCAGTCTGCCCAGATGCAATTCATCTCGACCTGGAACTCTTTTTCCCCTGAGGTCTGTATTCTTGCCGGATCATAGTCAAAGGCTGCCACCCTCCCTCCTCGAACTCGGGTGGAGAGCTTCTTGTTTTTCAAGTACCGTCCTTCAAGAGCTGCAGTCATCAACTTACGTGCTTCAGTATTGTCTGGAAGAGTGCGAGCCGCCATGAAGGCATTAACTACCGCCTCCTTTGAGTCCGGTGGCCGTGTTTCTGCTGCGGGCAAAAGCAAATTCAGGCAGAGGCAGAGACTCGGAATCTTGAGGAGCACCCTCACAATGGTCGTCGTTTTCACAGCATCCCTCCTTCTTCGCACCAAGGTTTACAAGAGTCGACAACAGGTCAAAAGCTGAAAAGGATGTCAATTGGAGGATATTCCCGAATAAACACGCGGGGAAGTCCGAACCAAACCGCGAACAAACCCCGACTTTCTTACACCTTTTGACCCACTGGTACACCGACGATTCCTCCGATGTTACTGGACCTATGCTAGCATAGCCTTGCCCTGATCGCAGGACCGCATTTTCTTTTATGAAAATGCGGTTCCTGGTGGAGGGTCACGCGGGTGACCGCCGTCACCTGTCGCGACCGCGGCCCCGACAAAGCTGGGCCCTCCAGCATTTTCATCCGCGCTGGCGAGCTTGAAAAGGTCAAGGGGCACTTTTATGAAGCCAAGACATTCCGAGCCCGGCAAAGATCGTGTAACCCTGGACCGTGCATTCTCCAAGTGGGGCCAGCTATCCCGAACCGATGCCATCATCGAAATCCGCCGTGGTGTCGTATCCGTTAATGGCCGGGCTGTCCTGGATCCCGGCTGCTGGGTTTCCTTGGGCCAGGACAGGATCGTCTGGGAGGGCAGGGAATTGCGACCACGCAATTTCATCTATCTGATGCTCTACAAGCCTCCGGGAGTTGTCACCACTTATCGGGATCCCCAAAAACGCAGAACAGTCTATGATCTGTTGACCGGACAGAAGGAGTGGGTTTTTCCTATAGGTCGCCTGGACATGGACACATCGGGGTTGTTATTACTCACCAATGACACCCGGTTTTCTGAACTGCTGACTAACCCTTCCTCGAAAGTTCCCAAGACTTACCTGGTGAAAGTGAACTTTCATCCCAGTTCGGAGCAGCTAAACGAACTTGCTAAGGGGATTCGGCTGAAGAACGGAGAAACCACGCTTCCTGCCAAAGTCCGGGCTCTGCGTTATACTGAGAAGTGTGCTTTTCTGGAAATTATTCTGGTCGAAGGGAAGAACCGGCAGATTCGGAGAATGATTGAAGCTCAGGGCGGAAGGGTGTTGAAACTGGTCCGGACTCGTATTGGGAACCTTCCGTTAGGAGACCTCTCGATCGGCAAGTACCGCTCCCTTCGTCCCCGGGAACTGGCAAAAGTGCTGCACGCCGCCGAGGAGGAGTATTTGACAGAACTACTCTTTTGAGTTTTAATGACCGCTAATTTCGAAGGGTTTGGTTTCCAGGGGCCCTATGTTAGACCGACTCAAACAAAAGCATCAGCTTCCTCGACTGACAGATAATATTGTAGCTACTTACAACCAGTGTGAGGTTCCGTTACACCACCTGGAAACTACCCCCCTGCCTTCTCGAGAGAGCGTCGTCCAGATCACAGAAATTCTGCAGGAGACTATTTTCCCAGGATACTTTGGCAAGAAGGGACTCGATACTAACAGCATTCGATATCACATCGGAGACTCACTGGAATCTGTGTATGAGATGTTGTTTCGTGAGATCTACAGGGGGATTCGGCACGGTTGCCAGTTATCCGAGTCGGTCTGTACCCACTGCGAGGACATTGCCGAGAATCAGACCATTGGCTTTCTGGAAAAGATCCCGGAAATCCGCAACGCCTTGGCCCAGGATGTAGAGGCCGCGTACGACGGCGATCCCGCGGCTAAGGGCTACGGTGAGATCATATTCAGCTACCCCTGTATCTTTGCAATCATGGTCTATCGTTTGGCTCATGAACTTAATTTGCAAGGCATCCCCTTGTTACCGAGGATCATGACGGAGTTTGCTCATTCCAAAACCGGCATTGACATACATCCTGGTGCGAAGATTGGAAAGTATTTTTTCATTGATCACGGTACCGGTGTGGTAGTTGGCGAAACCTGCGAGATTGGGAATAATGTCAAGCTTTACCAGGGTGTCACACTGGGAGCTTTGAGCTTCCCGAAGGATGCAGACGGCAAGGTAATTCGTGGCAAGAAACGCCACCCCACAATAGAAGATAATGTCGTCATTTATTCAGGAGCAACGGTGCTGGGTGGGAACACCGTCATCGGCGAGGGATCGGTAATCGGTGGCAATGTGTGGTTGACTCACTCGGTGCCTCCTCGGACCAAGGTCCTAATTGCCGAACCGCAACTGATCATGGATCCAATCCCTAAGCTGGTCAACGTCTGAGCGGTCTTCCCGGGAAATGTCTCTGCAAGATTGTCGGTTCAGGTACCCTCCAGAAGCAGTGTCCGTTGCGCGGTTCTTAATGGTTCAACCCAGTTCCCAATAAAGCTCGGATCGGCGAGCATTACCCTCCCTTGAAGGAGCGACCATGGAAAGAAAGTATCGGCAGGCCGGCTATATGGACAGCGACCGGGAAGAGAAAAAACATCGGTCACCCAGGCCGCAGGAACCTCGGGAATTTCGCTCGCGACCTATGCCCGCTTTCAATGAGGTAGTCCGATGCGCCCTCTGTGGAGCCAGAATTGTTGATGCGGAGATCGATCTGGAGACGCGATGTCCCAAGTGCAAAGCTGACCTGCACACCTGCAAACAGTGCACCCATTTTGATACCAGTACCCGCTACGAATGTACCCAGCCCATTCCCGAGAGACTTCCCAGGAAGAGTGTTCGCAATCAATGCTCCTTCTTCAAAATGAAAAAGAGCATCGAGCGTGAAACTACGTCCACTGGGGCTGGAAAACCCTCGGATGCTCGGCAGGCCTTCGACAACCTGTTTAAGAAGTGACCCGCACTCTTTTCTCCTTACAGGCCATGTCAAGAATCGAGGCCGGATGAATCTGGACCAGCTCCGTAATTTCCGAGAAGTGGCGGTCCACAGGAGTTTTACCCTGGCCGCGGAGAAGCTCTTCCGAACGCAGCCAGCTATCAGCACTCAGGTCCGGATGCTGGAAGAGGAACTCGGGGAAAGACTTTTTGACCGCATCGGCAAAAAGGTTTTTCTCACCCAGGCCGGGGAGATTTTGCTCTCTTATGCCGAAAGGATGCTGCGGCTGCATGATGAGGCCAAGCTAGCTGTCTCCGAGTTGAATGCCACTCCAAAGGGCAAATTGCTGATCGGCGCCAATGAAGCCACCTGCATTTATATTTTGCCGAGAGTGTTTACCCTTTACAAACAAAGGTGCCCTGAAGTCCAGATCAGCATCTACCGCAACTTTTCGAAAAAAGTATTGGAAAAGATCCTGGAAAATCAGCTGGATTTTGGGATAGTCACTTTGCCGGTTGTCAGCAAGGACCTGGTCACGATCCCGATTTCTGAGGACGAATTGTGGTTAATTACCAGCCCGAGTCATCCACTGGCCTCACGTTCTGCTGTCGGCCTTGCGGAGATGATTGGTTACCCTATGATCTTCCACAAGGTGGGCACCACGAGAGATCGAATCATGAAGCACTTTGGAAAGCTGGCCGAGAAAGTCAACATCTCTTTTGAACTGGCTAGCATTGAGACTATTAAGAAGTTCGTAGCCATTGGCATGGGAGTCTCCATTGTACCCAGGAGCTACGCACTTAATGAGAGCGAGCAAGGAACTTTGAGTTCAATGCCTATCAAAAACCTGAGAATTGTCCGTAAATTGGGGTTGATTTATCGAAAGGATCGCTACCTGTCTCGAGCTTCTAAAATATTCCTCCAAGTCGTGGAAGAATCACTCCAGGAAAATCAGCAGGTGCCCTGAGTTCTGCGATTTTCTAGTCTTTTTCATGATCGCTTAACCTGGATTCCGAAGTTGGTCGCGTAGCGGCCATCGAATTTAGGCCGGCCTTTCAAGGCCGGCATGATGTGCGATATAAGACGCGTCGCGTTAGCGACGCCCGAAGTCGGCCGTCGCTGACGCGACGGAACCCTTGTTGGACACCTCAATCAGGGCCTTGAAAGGCCCGGCTATAAACATCCCGGCCGCTACGCAGCCCAGGTTCTTGATATAAATAGGAGTAGCGCAGACTCCTGTCCCTCAAGGAGTCTGCGGCTCTAGAACGAGGGGACAACTCCATTGTCGCAGAGAAAAGCCCATTTATTCGCCGCTTTCAACATCCGTATTTATGCCGTTTTTCAGGCGTTTCGCGACAGAAACTAGGGCCAGCCCCACCTGCTCTATTGGCGACAGAATGCTGACGTTGAGTGTGAACGTCTATTGCGCTGAAATCTGCCCACTGTTGCTGGATGTTTTTAGCTCGACATCATTCCAAACCGACATTCCCCTTCTGTTGAGAATCAGCCAGGCCAACTCAAGACCGGTGAAAGGGGTATTTGGCACAAAAGTCGAGGTTATTTGACCGTTCCCTGAAAATGGATTGAGGCAATTGGGAAGTTCAATTATGGTCTCAGGGCAAGTTACAGTTATGTTCATATCCAAGAAAGCACTGAAACGGGGAGTACGGTCCAGTTACCGGCGCTTGCGGGAACTCCGCATGATCGCAAAGGGTCTGCTCTCTACGAAACACCCGGTTTTGGCCCACATCGTTCCCATGCGCCGCTGTAACCTGTCATGTACCTATTGCAATGAGTTTGATAAGGTTTCGACGCCGGTTCCTACGGAGGAAATGTTCCGCCGAATTGACCGGCTGGCCTCCTTTGGTACGACCATCGTCACAATCAGTGGTGGAGAACCGCTGCTGCATCCCGATCTTGACAGGCTGATCCAGCGAATCCGGCGGCGTGGCATGCTGGCCGGTTTAATCACAAACGCTTATTTGCTTGGTCCTGATCGAGTCGAACGGCTGAACCGGGCGGGTCTGGATCACATGCAGATCAGCATTGACAACGTTATCCCCGACGACGTATCCAAGAAGAGCCTGAAGGTGTTGGACCGCAAACTACGGCACTTGGCCGCTCACGCCGAATTCGGGGTGAACATCAACTCAGTTCTCGGGGCGGGAACCCGCAATCCAGAGGACGCCTTAACCATCTCCAAGCGTGCTGCCGAACTGGGTTTTACGAGTACCGTCGGTATTATTCACGATGGTGGCGGGCAATTGCGCCCCCTTGCGGATAATGAGCAAGCCATCTTCCGGCAGATAATGGCCAGAGGACGTCGCTCTTACTCGCGCTTCAAGCAGTTCCAGGAGAACATTGCCCGGGGCCGTCCCAATGATTGGCGATGCCGGGCTGGAGCACGCTACCTATACGTCTGCGAAAACGGCCTGGTTCACTATTGCTCGCAACAGCGGGGCTATCCGGCTGTCTCTTTGTATGAGTATACTCGCGAAGACATGGAGCGAGAGTTCCATACCAGGAAACTCTGTGCCCCTTTTTGCACAGTCTCGTGTGTACAGCAAGTCGCCATGCTGGATAACCGGCGCGCTCCCCAGACCCGTCAGGAACGAGTTCCATTGACGGCACCGGAATTCGAACGATGAGAATGGAATCATGGCGGCAATCATAAGCGGTCCAACCGTTCAAGCTTGGCGGCCTGCAACTTCTGGGTTTTCCTTGAAATGTTTCGCCCGTTCTGCCAAAATTTGCCGAGTTTGGGAGGAGGGGTCGGCAGTGGCCTCAATGAGTGAAAAGTGGAGTGCTTGGACCCGTTTACGATGCATCTTCCGGGCCACAGCCCATTGTGCGAGGTAGGCTACCCATGCGACGAGTTCCATTCTCTGAATCCATAAGAACGATAGCCCGCGGTGTGAACAACTGGTACTCGGAACGGCCGATTGTCATCTCGTTTGAGGTAACAGATTCCTGTACCTGCTATTGCAAGCACTGTGATCATGGCGGTCCCCGTGACAATTCCCGAAATCTGAAGCCGGCTGACTATCGCCGTTACATGGAGGCGCTACGACCCTGCGCGGTCCAGATCTCGGGGGGCGAGCCCCTGATGCGGGAGGATTTACTGGAAATTGTAAGGAATATCAAAACTCCTGACGGACTTCCCTACTTGATCCTGGTTTCCAATTGGTCGGGAATGACGGAAGAGAAATACTTGCGATTGCACGAGGCCGGAATCAACCAGTTCTCGGTCAGTCTCGATTTTCCCGATCAACGTCACAACGACTTCCGAGGTTATCCAGGCTTATTCGAAAAGCTGGACAAGATAGTGCCGAAGCTGGCAACCTACGGCTTCGACGATATTGTTATCAACAACTGTATCACCCGTCATAATCTCCCTTACATCAATGCCATCGCAGACAAAGCAAGGGATTGGGGGGTCAACGTCAGCTACAGTGCTTACACGTTCCGTCGAACTCAGTGTTGGGACCACTTTATCGACCAGCCGGCGGAGCTCGCGGAACTGGAGGATCAGCTGAAGCGCATCAAGGCCCGAATGGCCGACAACCATTGGATTGTTAACAGTTGCGCTACCTTGGATGCCACCTTGGATTACTTCCAGAAGGGAGGAACCCCGGGTTGTAAGGCGGGGTCGCGATTCCTGGTAGTGACTAGCGATGGATACTTGCAACCCTGTTCAATGCAATTCAAGCGTTACCGGCTTGGAGAACGGCGTCGTTTGATTGAAGAATTCACAAAAACCAATACCTGCGACGAGTGCTACGTTTCGATCCGGTCTTACCTGGATAAGACCCTCCCCCGTCTTTTTTCAGAAATGGTGGGAGGACATCTCTCATTCAAAGGTCGGCATAACGGGAAAGGCTCCTGTTAAGCCTCTCCTGGCCAGACCATCTCGAAATTCTCTTCATCTTCCGAGCCCACGTCCATTCTTTCCGTTTTCCGCGGCGAGTGCGGGGCTCAGCTCGCAGCCATGCGAGAACCATCTTTTTCTCCCAAACCAAAATGGTTCTTCTTTGCCAAGCCCATTTTCTCTAGGCCTCATAGAGGCGATTCCTGGAACTCACTCGCGTTATGTCCTTCTTGCCAGACGGCGTGTCTCCTGTTAATCTCAACGTTCACCTGAACGAGGAGGCGTGGATGCTGAAAGACAAATTCGGCTTAGTTCTGGGAGTCGCCAATAAGCGGAGCATTGCTTTCAGCATCGCCCAGGCCTGGCACCAGGCAGGGGCGCGGTTGGCATTCACCTACCAAGGAGACCGTCTAAAGGAAAACGTCGAAGATTTGGCCGGTTCTTTTGGAACGAGCATGCCGCTCTATCCCTGTGATGTGACCCGAGATGAGGAGGTTCAGGCTGTTTTTGAAAATCTCCGGCGCGATTTCGGTAAGCTGCATCTGGTCTTGCACAGTGTAGCTTTTGCACCCAAGGAGGCCCTGGAACGCCCTTTTTTCACCACTTCCCGCGAAGCGTTTCGAATTGCTATGGACGTGAGTGTCTATTCCCTAGTGACTATTGCCAACGCTGCTTTGCCTTTAATGGTCGAGGGCGGCAGTATCATTACGATGAGTTATCATGGTGCTGAAAGGGTGGTTCCCAACTATAATGTAATGGGGGTTGCCAAGGCTGCGCTGGAAGCTACAGTTCGCTATCTCGCATACGATATGGGACGCTGTAATGTCAGGGTCAACGCGATTAGTGCCGGACCCATCAATACCTTGGCTGCAAGGGGTATATCTGGATTCGGCAATATGTTGAGACATCATGCCGAGGTGGCGCCGCTTCGGAGAAACGTACTTCCCAAGGAGCTGGGCGACACGGGCTTGTACCTTGCCAGCGAATTGTCTAGTGCGGTCACGGGGGAAGTTTTGTACGTAGACTGCGGCTACAACATCATGGCCATGTGAAGAGGCCTAGCCAAGAGGAACAACTTAAGGAGGACGATGATGAGTGCTTTTCAGACTGCTGCCAGAAAGAGCAGGTTGCATCCGGTTACCGTCTGCCCCCTCGTCAGGAATCTGCTTTTCGGGTCAACTCTGGCCGGGTTGTTGGGAATAGTGGGCTGTAGCGATCGCAACGTGTCGGAAGAACCTGCTGGTAGCGCCTCAAAAGCATCTGCACCTGTCACACCCCTCGAAAGTGCCCATGGGGCTGCTTCCGGAAATCAGAAGGTGTTCGGACCTCTGAAGATGCACGTCCCCGAAGGGTGGGTTGAACAGACTCCTACTTCCACGATGCGCCAGGGGCAGTTTGCATTACCTCGAGTCGAAGGGGATCCCGCAGATGGCGAACTAGTCGTATTCTATTTTGGCCCAGGACAAGGGGGCTCCGCCGAGGCCAATATCGATCGTTGGATTGGCCAGATTTCTCAACCTGACGGATCTTCTTCAAAAGAGAAAGCTAGAACGAGCAAGAGGACCGTCGCCGGACTCCCGGTTACGGTGGTTGACATCTCAGGAACCTATCAGGCATTGATGATGCCTGGTACCCCGTCCGGTGGGCCCAACAAAGGATATCGAATGATTGCAGCAGTGGTCGAAACTTCACAGGGCCCTTGGTTCTTCAAATTAGTAGGGCCAGAGAAGACTGTGGCAAAATGGTCTGGGAGCTTCGATCAGTTCCTCAACGGGATGACTCCAGGGTAGCTTTGATCCCTGGAATCCTCGGGTGCATGGCCAGCTGAATGTCAACGAGGGGTTATCTGGGTAACGTTACCAACTCGAAGTAAGGTTCCATTACGTCGCCAATCTGCTTAATTGTAAATGGCTTGGGAATAACCGAAATCGGAGCGTGCTCCAGGATTCTTCGGAAAAGCTCATTATCACCGTCCAGGGCTGTAACGACCACGAAAACCAGATCCTTGTTGATTTCCTTCAAGGCCCTTAGCGTGTCTACCCCATTCATCCCGGGCATGTCCAGATCCAGAAACACCATCTTGAACTTCTCATCCTTCATCAACGCTATAGCCTGATGCCCGCCTTCCGCAACGGCCGCCGACACCCCGTAAATCTCAATCATCCGTTTCAGCGTGTTGCGAACCAGTTCCTCATCGTCTACTATGAGGGCTCTCTGCTTGGGCCCCTCCTGTCTACCAGTAGCATGCGGAGACGAAAGAAGCCATGAATCAATTTGAGATTTCTTGAAGCGCAGACTCCCACCCACCTTCAAAGAGGGTATCTTATTCTGCCGTGCCAGAAGGTACACTGTCTGCTCTTTGAGTTTGAGATAATCTGCAACCTCTTTCACTGTGATTAACGACTCTTCCATAAACCTCCTCATACTTCCACCGGAAAAAATTCGTCAGTATAAGTTTAATCCTATTATGATTTTTTGCCAATTGGTAAATTTACGGGAGATTTGCTACAACATAATAGAGCCGTAAGAGCAATATGCCAGAATCCTCGATCCTCGAATCAGCCCGGCGCTATAAATTGAGAGAACCTGGCGCCTTAATTCGTGTTATCCTCAGAGGGTACCAAGGGCAAACCCTGCTCAAATGATTAGGCTTGCATGGGATCCCAGCAGGTCTGACCGGTGCGTTTTGGGGCAGGTAACAGTTTAGGGGATGGTGGGCAATCGATTTCCGGGCTTCGAAACTGATGGATATCTTCGCGAAATTTGATCGTAATTTCAAGATTCTGGCTGTCGATGATGAACCACAGAACTTGAGATTAATCAAAGACATTCTCAGCTCTGCTCGCTGCGAGGTCTTCACGGCCTCCGACGGGAAGGAGGGATATGAGAAGGCTCTTCAGCTCGACCCTGATTTGGTGCTACTGGACGTAATAATGCCCGGACTGGATGGGTACCAGCTATGTCAGCATTTGAAGAATGATGAGCGAACCCGACTCATCCCGGTGATTATGGTCACGGCCCTTCAGGATCTGGAGGATAAAATCCGGGGAATCGAGGCCGGCGCTGATGATTTTCTCAATAAACCCTTCAATGTAGCTGAGTTCGTGGCGCGGGTGCGCGCCTCTTTGAGATTGAAACAAATCACAGATGAGCTGGAGAACGCTGAAACGGTCTTGTTTAGTCTTGCCTTGGGGGTAGAGGCCAAAGACCCAAGCACAAATGGGCACTGCGAACGGCTTGCCAGAAATTCCGTGAAGCTCGGTGAGAAATTAGGCCTCAATTCGAGCCTCTTAAAAGCACTCTATCGCGGCGGAATTCTGCACGATATCGGAAAACTTGGAATCCCCGACGCCATTCTATTGAACCCCAAACCTCTGTCTCAAGAAGAATGGGCCAAGATGCAACAACATACTCTCATTGGAGAGCGCATCTGCACTCCCTTGCGCAACTTCAAATTGGTGCTGCCTATCATTCGGAACCATCACGAACGATGGGATGGAGGGGGGTATCCGGACGGGTTGCGGGGTGATGAGACTCCCATCACGGCACGAATCCTGCAGACTGTTGACGTTTTTGACGCCCTCTGCTCCCAACGGCCTTACAAACCGCCATTCCCAGTGAAGGAAGTTCTGGATCAGATGAATGAGGAAGCTAAAAGAGGGTGGCGGGACCGCGAGCTAATCTTCGAATTCATTCGGATGATTGAAGAGAAGGATCCGGCATTGAGATTTCCCTGAACGAGCGGGAATAGCGGACCCCCTTCTCAAGGTTGCCATTGTATTTCTGCTTAATTGATTGGTTCCTGCACCGGTGAAGGAGTTTGTGATGTCTGGCACCTGCCTACAACGACCCGAGCTGGGCGGACCAGGTGTCCATTCATGGAATAACCCCTGGCGACCACATCCATGACCACATTGTCATCCGCTTCACTCTCAACCTCAATTACCTGGACTGCTTCGGCCAATTCAGGGTTAAAGGGTTCCCCCAAAGGAGATACCTCATCGAGCCCCAACTCGGAGAGAGCATTGCGCAATTGATTGCGGATCAACTGGACCCCTTCGAGCAGAGTCCTGAAGTCCGCTGCCCCATCGGCAGCCGCTAAGGCCCGATCAAGATTTTCAAGGACCTGAATGAACTTCACCGCCACTTCTCCCTTAGCCTGAATCAACCGCTTGTTGTACTCACTCTGAATCCTCTCGCGGGCCAGGCGAGTTTCTTGGGCCATGTTAGCCTTGAACTCTCGGTGGGCAGCGAGTAGCTCTTGCTGCTTCCTTTCTGAATCCGCCAAGAGCTTCTCCATCTCTTCAACGTAGGTGGGCTTCAAAGACACTGGAGGCCCATCTTGAGTCATGTCCTGCGGTGGATTCACCCAGAATCTTCTATCTGTGACCCGGACGGGTTCATCGCTGACAGGGGTATTGATCCGGACAGGTATGGGTCGACCTTTTTGAGAATCCTCCAAATCCACCTCTTTTTCTTTCTCTTCAATCATGCATGCTGCTCCTCTGGAATTTCGTCTGGCTTCTGATTGTACAATATCATAGTGAAATTCACTGGCTATATCAAACCTCCGCTGCCAGATGCACCACACTCTCCGTGAAGTTAGATGCTCGGATTAGTTATAGCAAGGCATGCTAGCAGGCAGCTTACATCGACATTTTAGGCTGTGCTGTGGCCGTTTGAAAGATCATTTCGCCACGGCCCAGATCCGCGTCGACGGTAACTTTGTCCCCCGGCAAGATCTCTCCCTCTAACAGCTTCATGGCAAGTTTGTCCTGAATGAATTGCTGGATAGCGCGCTTAAGCGGACGAGCGCCGTAGGTCGGGTCATATCCCTCCTTAAAGAGAAGCTCTTTTGCCTTCTCTGTCAGGTCCAGCTCAATCTTTTTCTCCTGCAGGAGAGCTTGCAGCCGCTGAACTTGAAGGACAATTATCCGGCTGATCTCAGCATGACCCAGAGAATTGAAAATAATGATGTCGTCGATCCGATTCAGAAATTCCGGTTTGAAGGTCGCCCGTAGTGCCTCCATAACCTTCCGCCGCACCTCTTCCGGTCGTGTGTGACCGAGCTCCTGAATCCAGCTGCTGGCTACGTTGGAGGTCATAATAATGACGGTATTCCTGAAATCCACGGTGCGACCCTTGCCATCCGTTAGCCGCCCGTCATCTAGAATCTGAAGCATGACATTGAACACGTCCGGGTGCGCCTTTTCGATCTCGTCGAAGAGAATAACTGTATAGGGGCGCCTTTTGATCGCTTCGGTCAAGTAACCACCTTCTTCATAGCCTACATACCCCGGCGGGGCTCCAATCAGGCGCGCAACTGAGTGTTTTTCCATAAATTCTGACATGTCGAGCCGCACCATGGCCTTCTCATTGTCAAACAGGAATTCGGCCAAGGCTCGAGCCAATTCGGTTTTCCCCACACCCGTAGGGCCGAGAAAGATAAATGATCCGACGGGTCGTTGGTGTTCCTGAAGACCGGCACGACTGCGTCGGATGGCATTAGAAACCGACATCAGGGCTGCCTCTTGTCCGACTACCCGTTCTCTCAGGCGTTCCTCCATACGGACAAGCTTGGATATTTCACCCTCCAGCATCTTGGAAACAGGAATTCCCGTCCACTTGGAAACCACCTTGGCGATATCTTCTTCATCTACCTCCTCCTTCAACATGTGAGAGTGCTGTTGGAGTTCGGCCAGCCTTCCATTAGCCGCCTCCAGTTCCTTCTGTAACCCTACTAATTTGCCATAGCGGATCTCGGCGACC
>DATKMG010000372.1:0-11594 GCA_035541995.1 Terriglobia bacterium | reverse complement strand
GGTTCTGCGGCTTACCGACCTAAACGCGACCACTCGCCACCACTACCGTGGTATGTCTCTGCGGAAAGTTGAAAACGTTGGCCACATTTCGCACACTTGAAATAATAATCAATGACGTCCGGCCAGGGTCCTTCTGGTTTTAAACCTTGAAAAGTTGCGCTCTGTTCAATTGGGAACGAACCGAGCTCTGCTGCTTCTTCCGAGACAAGAATACCCTGCGCGACAGCGGCCTTAACGGTTTGCAAAACTGAGGTGAGTTGCCCAGGTGAATTAATTTCTTGCCTTTCCCAGATGTTCGAACAGTTAGAACAATTCATAGAAAATAGCCGCAGAACATTGAGTAGATCCCCGAAATGGGGTAATATTCCACCTCGGATTGAAACGATACGCTTCAATCTTTCGCCGTGTCAAGCAGTTAAGCTTGGTGAGGAGAGTTCTGATGGGAGATTATGCCTCGAAGGTCCCGGAAAAACCCAGGCTGCTCGACCAATTGCGTGCTGCTATCCGCGTTCGCCATTATAGCATCCGGACCGAAGAATCTTATGTTCGCTGGGTGCGTGAATTCATCCTCTTTCACCACAAGCGACACCCGGAAGATCTGGGGGAAGCGGAAGTGAGCCGATATCTCACTCATCTGGCTGTCAATCACAAGGTCACGGCATCCACACAGAACCAGGCGCTCAGTGCGCTGCTGTTCCTTTACCGGAACGTGCTGAAAAGGGAATTGGGACAATTCAAGGATATCGAAAAGGCCAAGAGGCCTCAACGCCTGCCGATGGTCTTTACCCGAGAGGAAGTCCGGGCAGTTCTCGCGCAGCTTGAGGGGACAGAGTGGCTGATGGCCAGCCTGTTATACGGGGCGGGACTGCGCCTCATGGAGTGCCTGCGCCTGAGGACCAAGGACCTGGACTTCAGCTACCGGCAGGTCGTCGTTCGAGATGGCAAAGGCCAGAAAGACCGCGTGACGCCCCTGCCGGAAGCCCTGATTAAACCATTGCAGCGGCACCTGGAAAGGGTAAAAGCCCTGCATACGGCAGATCTCAAAGAGGGATTCGGCGAAGTCTACCTGCCGGATGCCCTGGCGCGGAAATATCCGAATGCCTGCAGAGAGTGGGGATGGCAGTATGTCTTTCCTTCGTCCAAGCGCTCAGTGGATCCACGCAGTGGCGCAGTTCGGCGGCACCACCAGGATGAGAACACGTTGCAGCGGGCCGTGGGGGCGGCCGTCCGTCGGGCCGGCCTCATCAAACCGGGAAGTTGCCACACGTTCCGCCATAGCTTTGCCACCCACCTACTGGAGGACGGTTACGACATCCGGACCGTCCAGGAACTGCTGGGGCATCAGGACGTGAGGACCACCATGATTTACACCCATGTCATGAACAAGGGTGGAAAAGGGGTCCGTAGCCCACTGGATTCGATCGAGGTGGGGCAGCCAGTGGGGGCTTAGACATCAGGTTTCAGGGGGCAGGTGCGAGGGGGAGGAGGTGTGGTTCAGAAACAGGGTAGTGATGCGTCGAATGGCACCCAGAAAGTTGGTAATCATGGCTAAAGCACTGACGTCCCTTTATCAAAGAAGCCCGTCAGTTCGAAACAGAGACGGCCCCCTTCACCCCCTGAAGCTATGAAGAAATTCGCCCGGTGGGGGCACCGGGCCTCCACGGCGCTTGGAACTCCTTGCGAATCAATGGAGGCGGCGTGCCCTCACGCCGTGCTTTACAGATATTCCGAATTTTTTCACAGCTCCCCTTCAAAGGGGGAATCGGATGCGTTGTCATCTGCGCTGGTGAGCTTGAAAAGATCATGGGGCGCTCTTTTGAAACGCCGAGGCAGAGACTCACTGCGAAATCCAGGTAGAGGTTAAGAGCCACGACCAGGGATTGGATGCCGCCAGTTGCCCCGATGCTAGCCTCATGGTTACCTGATCTTCGAATTAGGAAGGATTGCAGAGGAAAAATGGATACAGAAAAGACATCACCCATGCGGACAGTTACCATCGACGATGTGACGCTCTATCTGGCTCATCCGGACGAATTACCAATTCGCTGGGTCGGGCAGGAAGACTTAATGCGTCAATTGATGGCGGCCTGGATGCTGGTCGACAGCCAGGATGTCCCCATGAGTCCTCGACTGCTGGGAAAACCGGGAGTCGGCAAAACTACGCTGGGTTACGCCGTGGCCAAGAGGATGGGTAGGGAAGTGTACATCCTGCAGGCGACTCTGGACACGCGGCCCGAAGATTTGCTGGTTACTCCCGTGATCGAATCGGCCGGCATGCTTCGTTATGTCGCCTCTCCGCTGGTGACGGCCATGGTTCGGGGCGGCATTGTGATTCTCGACGAGGGCAATCGCATGAGCGAAAAGAGCTGGGCCAGCCTTGCGCCGCTGCTCGACAGCCGCCGCTACGTGGAATCGATCGTTGCGGGCATCAAGATTAAGGCCCATCGAGATTTCCGCCTGGTAGCCACCATGAATGACGACGCATCCACATTCGAGTTGCCCGAGTACATCCACTCCCGGCTCCAACCCCAAATCTACCTGGACTTCCCTGAACGAGAAGAGGAGAGACTAATTCTCAAAGAGAACCTGCCGTTTGCTGACGATCAGGTGTTGGACTACGTCACCGATTTCCTGCAAGCGGCGCACGAAGCTGACGAACGCTACACGGTCCGGGACGGAATCAACATCGCCCGCTTTGCCATCAAGCTGGTGAATATGGGTCCGTCAGCAAACCTGCCTGGTTCCTTGAAGACGGCGATCCTACAGACCCTGGGGGAGGAGGCGCTGCGCTATGTCCAGCGCTGACCTGCATCCCGACTTGCAACAGGGGCGGATCCGTTACTTGCCGGTAGTTCCGTATCACCTGGAATTTGCTGAAGAAGTCCGCAAAGCGATCCTTCAAGATAAGCCGCAGGTTGTAGCTGTCGAATTGCCGGCGACACTCGAAAGCGCTTTCTTGCGGGCGGTGGACCGGCTCCCTGAATTGTCTGTCATCCTTTACCAGGATAAGAGTGAAGGCACGAGTGTCTATGTCCCGGTTGAGATTACAGACCCCTTCATTGAGGCCATCCGAACAGCGCAGGAGGTCGGAGCGGAGGTGTTCTTCGTCGATCCGGACGTTGGAGAGCGACCTCACCTGGCGGAGGTTTATCCGGATCCGTACGCAGTCCGTCGCATTGGATATCCACAGTATGTCGCCGCATACCGGGCGCACCCTCAGCCCAAGGTGTTTGAAGTAGCCAGGCACGCAAGCGGCATCGCCTGGAAGCTTCAAAGTGCAGATCCATTGGCACGAGTCCTGGTGGTAATCTCATTGAATTTGTTGGATGCGGTGATGGAGGCGATGTGTCAACCACAGGCTGAGCCACTTGCCAGGGTTCGCCGTGAAGGGATCCAATTACTCAACCTGCACCCCGAATGCCTGGCGGAAGTGCTGATTGAGTATCCTTTTCTTCAGGCTGTATACGAATTGAGACGGTACGGCTACAAATGGGAAGAGGGCGTGCAGGATGTGTCTCTACCAGAACCGGAGACCAAGGCTGACTCGTTCCAGCTGATTGTCGGAGGGCCTGAAGACCCTCAAGTTGTCTTGGAAACCGTTGTCCGGCGAGCCAGCCGTCATGTTGGCTGGTCAAAAGAGAGTTTTGGAGAGTCTCAGGCTGCAGGTCAAGGCCCTACAATTCAGTCACCCTCAGCGACAACAACCGATTCACAAGATGTCGGGTTTCCCACGCCCCCGGATCGATTTCATTTCATGGACCGACAGCGGCTGAATTTCTGCCTCTTTGCTGAAGCTGAGCGTCGTTACGAGAAGAATACCCGGGAAAAGCTGGCACATTGGCAGCGGCGCTTGTTTGGGCGCTATTCCCGCAACCTGGCGTTGGTAAGCCAGGGGTTGGTGGCCGGGTTGTACGATCTGACGGTTTCTGCACGGTCGGCTGTTGACGACAACTTCGCCTGGGAATTGTGGGAACTGGCAGCACGTTCGCCGTTTCAAAAAGAAAACTCTGACTTGATGACGGTAAATATCTCCGGGGAAGAGCTTGATCTCGATACCAAGCGGATTCGCCTGCGTCGGCGGCTTCCAAGAAAGAAGTCGCTTCCCAAGCCTTTGGGCTTAATGGGGCGGAGAAAAGAGAAATTTCCTGGTGAATGGGCCCAACAGTTTGACGGTTCCGCCCTCTGCTCCTATCCGCCGGAAGATATCGTTGTCGAAAACTACGGGATTTTCCTGCGCAAGAAAGGGAAGAGTATTCTCTCGGAAGAGCGGTCCCGCGTCGAACCGTTCACGCACTCGCTGCTCGATGGCGTCGATGTCCGCGAAACTCTGCGCAACTGGCACGAAGGCAAAATCTACGTCCGTGAATTCCAAAGGATCTCGGGCGAGGTTGGAGCTGTCGTGGTGATTTTCGACGAAGACCGGGAGAACCATTTCCCCTGGTGTATGACCTGGCTTGGGGAGCACAGCCAGGAATCAGACATGGCTTTTTATTCAACTGATCCTTACAGCCATCCCGTTGGGCCGGGGATTGCCCGAGCCGAGTACGGGGGCTTCCTGCTCTCTTACCCTCCTCGACGCGTGAAAGATGTTTGGCACGATCCGGATTACTGGTTTGCCGAATCGAAGTCAGAAATCCTTCTTCTGGCAGCCCTCGATTATACGCTGGAAAAGTTTGTTGTTTTTGTCGCAGCCCATCCTCCTCGTTCAATTTTCAGAACCATAGCCGATCGCTTAGGTCGCAAGATCATTTTTATTCCAATCGGGCAGCTTTCTCCGGTCAGCATGAAGAAAATCAGAGTGGTCCATGTCCTCGATGGTCATGACCGCCGTGACATCGCTAAAGATTACATCTGGTAATTGTCCACGGAGGACACCAAGGAAAACCGAAAGATCTATCCACGAAGAACATAAAGGACACGAAGGAAATCCACAGGGAAATAGACAGTCGATATAAGAAAGCCCAAAAGTAACGCAGAGTCTCCTTGTCGAGGGAATTTGGAGATGACGGAGCTTTTGCTGAAGGATGAGGTGTATGCCATCGTGGGAGCCGCCATCGAAGTGCACAGGACCTTGGGGCATGGTTTTCTTGAAGGAGTTTACCAGGAAGCATTAGAACTGGAGCTTAGTCGAAACGCTATCCCTTTTGTGAGCCAGCAGAGTCTGCCCGTCTTCTATAAGGGTCATAGACTGGCAAAAGAATATGTCGCCGACCTGATCTGTTACGAGCAGATTGTTGTGGAATTGAAGGCGCTTGATCAACTCTCTGGCAAAGAGGACTCCCAAATCATCAACTATCTGAAAGCAACCGGATTGCGAGTCGGTGTTGTTCTGAACTTTGGGCACCACGGCAAGCTGGAATGGAAGCGCTTTGTCCTGTGATCTTATGGGTCCACGAAGAGCACGAAGGATACGTAGAAGTCAACAATCCAATAGTTATCAGGGGAGGGGGTCACATGGAAAGAGCCCTAGAGCAAAATAGGTCGTAGGAAGAAATGTGGTTCTTGGCGTGAGGAAAGTAGATGAAGGGGCGGAATGCAATATTGTATGGACCGTTCCCCCCTTCTTCTGATTCCGAATGAAAAGGCTTTGGCTTGACGGGAAGTGGGGGCAACGAGGAGCCCTTCGCGCACCTTCGTGTTCTTCGTGGATAGTCACTATGGCTACAGTGGAGATGCGGTTTTATGAGGAGCTGAATGATTTTCTTCCGGCGGATCGCAGGAAGACCGCCTTTAAGCATACCTTTCACGGCCGCGTTTCGGTCAAGGATCTGGTGGAATCGTTGGGTGTACCCCACACCGAAATCGATCTAATCCTGGTCAATGGTCATTCAGTCGGCTTTTCGTATCTGGTTCAAGACGGAGACCACATTAGTGTGTACCCCGTCTTTGAATCACTGGATATCTCTCCTGTCCTGCGGCTAAGGCCTAAGCCTCTGCGGGTCACGCGATTTGTTGCCGACATTCACCTGGGAAAACTGGCCAGGCATCTGCGCATGCTGGGGTTTGACACGCTCTACCGGAATGACTATCAGGATGACGAACTGGCGCGAATTTCCAGTTCACAAGGCCGGATCCTTCTCACCCACGACTGCGGGTTATTGAAACGAAATGAGGTCACTCACGGGTATTGGATTCGAAGCAATCGACCGGTTGAGCAGTTGAAGGAAATCGTGCGGCGATTCGACCTGGCTGGTTCTACTTCCCCATTTTCCCGCTGCCTCAAGTGCAACGGGGCCCTGTCAGCAGTGGCCAAGGCGCAGGTCATTGCCCGGTTGGAGGAGGAGACCAGGAGAATTTTCAACAAATTTAGGATCTGTCAATCATGTGGCAGGATCTATTGGCCCGGCTCCCATTACCAGCGAATGCAAAATCTGATTGATCGCCTCTTTAGCCGGGAGGAGAAGGCCATTTCGAGCAATCCAACGGATAGTGAGATTCTGAGCAAGTGAAAGCGACGCGTGTATGCGGCATTGGCATTTTGACCAGCCTATTGAAATTCGTAGGAGATAGCGACATCCCATTCCGCCACCCTGCCGGGGTGGGGATTTTTGGGTGGGACGAGATTCCAGGGGTGACGCGAGAAGCGCGTCACCCCTGGCTACGTGTCCCTTCGGGACAAAGAGTTGTCCGATATTCTGCGACTCTCAATAGAATGGCGATTTTCTCCTTGGAATTCGTTGAGTGACGTAGAAGAAGACCAAGAGGCAGTCATAATTGCGCAACGCATCGTTTCCGCGGCTGTGAAGGAAGCTCGTCAAGAGAAATCGGAGGGCGGGTTTGCAGGGAAGCAATGCATGGGAGGGGTACTCTCAATTTGATCCGCGCTTGCGAATCAGACTGTCGTGAGATTAGAATGGTGAAGAGCAGGCCGAACAGTCGCCGGTTCAACCTCTCGGGGTTGGACGGGAGGAAAGTCCGAACTCCGCAGGGTAGTGTGCCCCGTAACGCGGGGGGCTCTCGTAGGACTTAGGTCTCCGAGAGTACGGAAAGTGCAACAGAAAAGATACCGCCCGAGATGCAGTGCCGAGTGATGAGTGGCAAGTGGTTAGTTGAAATGAAAGGGCAAAAGCAATTCTCACCACTAATCACTTATCACTGCTTTTTCGGGCAAGGGTGAAATGGTGCGGCAAGAGCGCACCGGCTGTCCAGCAATGGGCATGCCTGGCAAACCCCACACGGAGCAAATCCAAATAGGGATGAAGGCGTGACCCGCGCCGTTTGACATCCGGGTAGGACGCTGGACCTGAAGGGAAACTCTCAGGGTAGAGAAATGACTGTTGCCTGGTCAGGAGTTCTTCGGAGCTTCTCTGGCCAGGTACAGAATTCGGCTTACAAGCCTGCTCACTTCTTCTTGAATAACCGCGCCAGAGATCTTAGTCCCTTGCTTTGCTTTTTTTGAGCGGCTGCCATTTCCTTAAGGGCCTGAGTGGCAACCGTGTCTTCAGGAGAGAACTGCAGGGCGAGTTTGAACTGAGATTCGGCCCTTTTGATCATGCCGACATCCCTGTAAAGCATTCCCAATCCCACATAGTAAGCCGGCTTGAATTGCTCCAACTCGATGGCTTTATGGAAGTGTTCTTCGGCTTCGCGCCGCCATCTCGGATTCTTGGAAAGGGCCATAGCCAGCCAATATCGAAACCGGCCAACCTCTGGTTCCAACCGCACACACTGACGAAATGCCTGGATGGCGCTCCAATAATCCTGTTGGTCGTAATAGCCGCGGCCTTGCCGGAAGTTAAGCTCCGAGAGTTTCTGGTGGGAGACTCCGGGAGTTTCGACGGGAGTAGTCCCTGGCTTTTCCGTGGAGACACCCTCCTTGGGCTCGGCTCTAAAGGCCTTGGCGTCGTAGCTAGCTCGTGTGGCCGGTACCTTCAAGGTGTCATAGGCCTGAGCCAGAGACGAGAAGATAGACTCCAGGGCGCCCTTGACGTCAGGTTCTGTAAACTGGGCATAACGGTCCGGATGGAATTGCTTGGCTAGCGCATAATAGGATTTCTTGATTTCGTCAAGAGAGGCATTGCTGGGTACATTGAGGAGATCGTAGTAGTTCTTTGATTTCAGGTTATCCAGCATTGAAAAGATTTCCAGTTTCAAAGCCTCGAGTTCCCTTTCTCCTGCTATCTTATCGCTTGGCTCCGGAGTTGCCACCTTTGGAGATGCCGATTCCGAGTGGAAAGTCCGGTAAGCTTGAGAGACCCCGGCACCAGTCGGAGTTTTGGTCTTGGACTTCTCGGTTCCCAACTCTATGATCCCGGTGGCGACCAAAGCGTAAAGAGTCTTCTGGGTCTTCTCTAATCCTAACGGGGAAATCTGCAGAACTTCCGAGATCCTGGAACAAGCCTCCACGCGGCTGAGGATAAATGCCTCTTCAGAGTCGAGACCGGCCTCCGACGCCCTGGCCTCATAATGGTCTGAAAGCCGGATCAAAGTGTCGTTCCCTTTCAGTCCCCGGTAAACAGCCTCCAAGTTACTGATCCGGCGGATTCCTTCGAAAATCAGTGAAGGCAGGGACAATTTCAAATGAAATCTGTCATCAACGGTAACGGGACCCGCCTTAAAACTGTATTCCCCGGCAGTCCACTCCAAGACAGGGTAAAGGATTTCCCGGACCTGCAATTCTATAAATTCCTTGAGGAGATCGCCCTCGAGAATCTTCATCTCAAGAAGAGTCTGGGCAAGGTGGGCGCCCGGTTTGGACTGACGTTTGGCCTGATCGAGTTGGGAGGGGGAAATTCGTCCAATTCGAATTAACAGTTCTCCGAAATCATCCTGTTCGGCCGTGCTGCTGGCGGATATGAGGCACCCATTGTCGAAAAGGAGCTTTCTTTCTGTTCCTTCGCGACGTAACACCAAGGTGCCGCTTTGCTGGCGCGAATGAATGGTCGCCAGCAGTTCCGCGGGCAGGGTTTGTGAGAAATCTCCACTCATCGGGCTAGGTATAGTAACCTCAGTCCCCCCCACTCCTTTTTGGAGTTATCGGCAACTTCGACGGCATCTCTGCACCATATTATCACAATGAAAAGTGTCGGCCCGGTGTTGTTTCCAATTTGAATTCATCTAACCATATGCTAGTCTTATCGGGCTGTGAAGTTTGGGATCGGTACATCCATGGGGTACAACAGGCGGCCATGTCCACCTATCTAGTCACCGGCGGAGCCGGTTTCATCGGGTCCAATCTTGTAGAACGATTAATCGCAGACGGGACAAAGGTCCGGGTGATTGACAACTTCAGTACCGGGAATAGAAAGAACCTGGAGCCCTTTCAGAAGCAAATCGATTTCAGAGAAGTCGACATCTGTGATCTTTCCGCACTGCAGAAAGCGGTAGTAGGCTGTGACACCATTTTCCATCAGGCGGCGATTCCTTCCGTACCCAAGTCCGTGATCGACCCAATCAGCTCTCACAATGCCGATATCACGGGAACACTCCATGTGTTGTGGGCAGCCAAGGAAGCAGGGGTGAAACGAGTGGTCTACGCTGCTTCCTCCTCGGCATACGGTGACAGTGACGTGTTGCCCAAACGTGAGGACATGATTCCCCGGCCCATATCTCCCTATGGTTTGATGAAATATGTGGGTGAGGAGTACTGCCGGCTTTTCACGATGTTGTATGGAGTGGAAACCGTGTCGTTACGCTATTTTAATGTATTTGGACCTCGGCAGGATCCGACCTCACAGTATTCCGGTGTCTTGTCACGGTTCATTACGGCCATGCTTCGAGGCGACCGGCCTGTCATCTTTGGCGATGGAGAACAAAGCCGCGATTTTACCTTTGTGTCGAATGTTGTAGCCGCCAACCTCCAGGCAGGCCGTTCTCAGAAGGCGGTAGGACATGTCTACAATGTGGCCTGCGGGACACGGATCACCTTGAAGGACGTGGTCAAGGTTCTCAATCATATCCTGGGAACAAAGCTCGCTCCGATTTTTGAACCAGCGCGTGCCGGGGATATCAGACATTCTATGGCAGATATTCAGCGAGCCGCCGACGATCTGGGATACTCTCCAGAAACGGGCTTTGAGAGTGGGCTGGTCAAAACGGTAGACTGGTACCGGAAGAACCTTTGAATGCAGGCTATAGCCTTGCCAAATAACTGGTGAGTTCTTTCTGCAAATCCGAATAATCCGCCCGAAGTACGGACTTGAGTGTTGTATTGAAGTCGGGCAGCTTTCCTGCCTGATCGAGCAATCGCTGGATATCTTGCACCCCGTAAGTTTTCATAATCATTTCCACAGCCAAGGCCGACTGTTTATATGCCCATCCTGCCAATCCCTCAGGAAGCGCCATGAAAGGGCCCTCCATGGAGGCTAGAGCAGGCATTTTGTTTTCCGCGGCGGCTTTCTTGAAAATCGGCAAGAAATCTCTCCAGGATTCGTTTGCCAGAACCTGAGCCAGCCCTTCGTTTAACCACACTGGACAGGAGTCTCCGGTCTTTAATCGAATAAAAGAATGGGTCAACTCGTGTCGCAGCATTTGCCGAAGAGAGTCATCCACTCGACTGATGCCTTTGATGGGCAATCGAATTTTCCCATCGTTGAGAGCGCTAACCCAATTGGGTGTCTTGGTGATGTCTCTAAAAACTTCGTCTGGATACAGGATGACGGCAATTGACTCACGTGGCGAAAAGTCTAGGACGGATTCTAATTCGGCATAGGAATTTTCGAGGCTGTTCAGGATGGCTGTTCCCAGAGACTCTCGGTTTTCCTGGCCTGCATACTTGAGCACGAAATGGAGGCTGTTAGCTTGTCTGAAGTTATCCTCCACCTTGTTCTCGCCTTCGATCTTTTTCAGAAGCCCCTCAACTTCCGGTCTATACTTCAGTTCCAGCGAACGCTTCAAAAACTTCCCGGCCAAATCATTCTTCTCTTGCAGGTAGTAACAATTACCCAGCAAGTAATTCAATTCGGCCGAATCCTCGTGTCTGATCAAGGCCGGCGAGAGAACACTCTCTGCTTGAGAGTATTTACCTTGTCGGAGGTACAACGTTCCCAACGCTAGCAGAGGCGGGAGGTCATCTGGGTTCCATGAGAGATATTGTTGGAGACGGCCAATAGCTTCAGTCTGCTCACCATGTTGAATTGTGAAAGCAGCGATTTGCAGCAAGGCCGAACTGTAGGCTAATCTCCTATTGGGATCTTGGGGCGTCCGGCGAGCTTCGGTTTCCAACACCTCCAGGAGTCGGTGATCAATTTTCCCGTTACGGAGAATCGAAACCGGCGGGCTTGAACTCTCTGCTTTGGGAACTTCATCAAGAGATTCAATGGAAAGCGTTTTTGACAGCACAGGGGTGGTTCGATCAGAGGGCTCTATGGAATCAGCTGCGTTCGTTTGAGTTACCTCCAATCTCCGCACCAGCTGCATTGAAAATCCATAGATATTTCCGTCCTTCTCGTAGCGGACTTTGTCCCCCTCCTCCCAGACCCGATCTGCCTCGATCTGCTTGCCATTCTTCAAATGAATCACAGCAGCCAGGCTCTTTCCCGAGAAGGGCTGCGCCGAAAAGAGAAGCGAAGCGAGAATCGGAGCCAGCTTAGACCGGCCATGGAACGGGAGACAAAGCATGCGTCGAATCATACCATACAAGTTAACAATCTCCG
>DATKMG010000371.1:0-3335 GCA_035541995.1 Terriglobia bacterium | reverse complement strand
TCAAGGCGGCGGGAGGAGAAATCTGGGGGGCCGGAGACGACCCGTTTCCCCCTGGGCAAAGCCTCCACGAGACCGGGCCTTGCCGATTTGGAAACGACTCCAAGAAGTTCGTCACAAACCGTTTTTCTCAGTGCCACGACGTACCCAATCTCTACATCTGTGATGCGAGCGTTTTCCCTTTCGCTACAGACAAGACCAGCACGATTTCCATCATGGCGTTCACCCTGCGGACCTGCGAGTACATGCTCGAGAATTTTCGCCGAGGAGTACACTAATCAGGTATGGCAATCATGAATGCAACATGTGCAGCCACGCTATGCGTTTCGGCGAAGACGGTCGCCGCGGGGCGTGGGCTTCTCGCTGCATGCATGCTCTGCGCGTTTAGGTATCTCATAGGAGTGCCCCATGATCCTTTCGAGCACCCCTCTGCAGATGAAGATGAAGGGTCGATTGACGAATGTGGGAGCCGCTGTCCCCAGCGGCGAATGGCAGGTCAAGAATATCGCCGCCCGGAGGGCGGCTCCCACGTTCAAGGCCGCATTTTCATGAGGGTCTGCTGGCTGATTTGGGGCTTCTGGTTGTTGGCAAACAGGGTGTCAGTTCCGGGAGAGCTTTTTGCTCAAAGTAGGCCCCTAACGCCTGTCATCTTAGTTTCCGTGGACACGTTGCGAGCAGACCATTTGGGCTGCTACGGCTACAAAGGCCTTCAAACGCCCAATATCGACGAGCTGACAAAAGGTGGCACCTTATTTTCCCAGGTCAGTTCTCAGGTGCCGCTCACGTTGCCGTCTCACGCCTCCATGTTAACTTCGACCCAGCCTTTCTCGAATGGCATCGAGGATAATGGAACCCCCTTAACTCCAGGTGCAGTCACTCTGGCTTCGGCTTTGAAGGCCAGGGGATATCGTACAGCGGCCTTTGTCGGCGGTTTTGTCTTAGATCGAAGGTTCGGCTTGGGACAGGGTTTTGACGTCTATGACAGCCCCTTTAATCTTCGCCGGCAAGGGCGAAGTGACCCAAGCGACGTCAAACGTCCCGGCGGGGAAGTTGTGCAGGAAACCGTGAATTGGCTTGATGCCAATGGCCAAGGCCCCTTCTTCATTTTTCTCCACCTTTATGATGTACATGCCCCGTATGAACTGCCGCCACCCTACAAGTTGCGGCCGTTCCCGGCAGGTTACGACGATGCCCTGGCTTACGAGGATAAGGTACTCGGAAGATTTTCGAGTTACTTGAAGTATCAGGGCCTATTCGAACAGTGCCTGATCGTCTTCACCTCAGATCATGGAGAGAGTCTTTGGGAGCACGGGGAGAGCACACATGGTTACTTCATTTATCAGAGCACACTTCGAGTGCCGTTAATCATCCACTGGCCCACAAGCGCCCAGAAGTTCCTTCCTCATGCCGACGACCCGGTCAGCTTGCTCGATGTGGCTCCAACGATTCTGCAGTTCCTAAGTATCCCGCGACCGGTGGAATTCCAGGGCCGTGGCCTGGCAGACGTGTTGAGCGGGAAATCTGCCGGGGATCCAAAGGAAATCTACAGTGAGAGCGTGTATGCCCGAAATCATTTTGGCTGCAGTTCTTTGAAGAGTTTGCGTCTGGGGCAGTTCAAATACGTCGACGCACCCAAACCCGAATTCTATGATTTGAGCAAAGATCCTGCGGAGCAGCACAATCTTTATCTCCAGCAACAATCGGTCGCACTTTCCTATCGTCAGCGCCTCCGGGCTCTCTCCTCCCGCTTTCAAACAAGCCCCGCTGCCAAGATGCAAGCCCTGAGTCCGGAAGTGGCTACCGCTTTAAATTCTCTGGGATACGTAGCTGTCAGTTCAGTCAATGCAAGCAAAGTCGAAAGTGGGGCCGATCCCAAAGACCGCATTACGGATTTTGAAACGAACCGGCGGGCGATCGACCTGTCATCGTCCGGGAGGCTGACAGAAGCCGACACATTGCTTGAGAGATTAAGTTCCAAGTATCCCGATATTCCCGACCTCCGTATCAGTTTGGCTGTCAACCAGCGCCGCATGGGGGAAAAGCGCGAAGCCATCGAGAATTTTCGGAAGGTTCTAAAACTGGATCCACTCAACGTTCGGGCACATTTCGACCTGGCAGTCAGCCACTATGAAATGGGGCAACTGGCGGAAGCTCAAAAAGAGCTACAAGCGACCCTGGCGATCGCCCCTTACTACAATCGGGCAGCTGAACTGCTGGGAGCCGTTCTGCTTCAGGAAGGGAATACTGCCGGGGCATACTCACACTTCAAGAAGATGTTGGCCGTAGATGCTGACAATTATGTAGCTAACTACCAATTGGGAACTTTAGCAGTGCAGGAGGGCAAATGGGATGAGGGTGAACATTACTTGACTGCAGCTGTCAAAGCTGATCCCGGGTCCGCCGAAGCTTACAACGGACTGGGAGTCGTCTATCTGATGAGTGGCAAGCTGGAGAAGGCGCGCTCTACATTGACGGAGGCGATTCGCCTGGAACCTAAGCTGGCTGAGACCCACTTCAACCTCGGTTTAGTTTACAGGCAACAAAACAAGACGGACGAGGCAGCCCGCGAGTTCCGCAGTGCCTTAGCTGCGGATCCGCAGTTTCGCAAAGCGCGCGAAGCGCTGAGCAGTCCTGAATTCCAGCCAAAATAGATCCGTATTGAACTTTCTCACTTGCCGGCGCAAAAGGCACGCGACTCCCTGGCCAACAGGCTAGGCAATAGACAACACTGCATAATGATACTTTCCTCTGAAAAATTCTCCTAATCGTCATAGATTTCTTCTTTCCACGTATAGTAAAATTCAGCCCATGGTTTGTGAAGTTGAGTAGTCCGTGAGACCTCATCGCCGTCGATAACAGGGTGCTATGGGTAAGAAGGCAAGCAAAAATTTACTTCAACCTTCAGCCCTCATCCTGAGCTGATAGAAGCCTGAGATTGATAGCCCCTACCCTTCGCATGGAGGGCGAGATGGTAGAGGCTCCTGCTGTCTCAGGATCGGCAGTACACCGGGGGCTGAGTCCGGCCAAGACACGCTCACCCTTTTTCTATTCTGAATTCAGAAAAGTTAAGAAGTGTTGCGGCGATGTGTAACTCCCACGTGATTGGAACCCCTATTTCCAGAGCACCATCAGGTGCGGGAACCACTGAATAATTCCAGTCTCCGGTAAAGTTGTATCCTGTTCAGCCGTCTTGACTTGCCATCGAGAGGTTGATCTGGGACTGGAGCAATTCCCGAACATCATTGCAAGATTCCTAAGTAACTCCCCACAGGAACAGAGTGGGGCATGTTGATTCATCTTTAATAACTAAAGTGGACACTCCAGGAAGGGGGTCGAGC
>DATKMG010000370.1:0-11131 GCA_035541995.1 Terriglobia bacterium | reverse complement strand
TTTGGCGGTCAAATGGAAATGGCCTTGGCCAGCTATAATGCCGGACCCGAACGCGTGCAGGAATGGGTGAACGAAGGAGGTTATGGGGATAATGCTGAATTCGTCGAAACCATTCCCTTCAGCGAAACCCGAAACTACGTCAAGGTGATCAGCCGGGGATACTGGTTTTATCAACGGTTATATGGCAAGGAAGGAACGATGAAGCCAGTCGGAGAGCATAAAGGGAATGGTAGTCGGAAGAAATGAGGAACCGCATTCTGAACTTAAAGAACACTCATCGAATTGGACCTTTGAACCTCGAACTGATTCATTTCCGGGAGGCCATTTGCTGCTGAGACCCTTGATCTCATCCAAAGTGGAGCAGTTCACAGAGTCTGTGATTAGAGAAATGACTCGGCTAGCGCTGCAATATAGTGCGATCAATCTCTCCCAGGGGTTCCCCGATTTCCCTGCCCCTCAGGAGGTCAAAGACGCGGCCGTTCGTGCTATTCAGCAAGACATCAATCAATACGCTATCACTTGGGGGGCAAGGAATCTTCGTCAAGCTATAGCAGAAAAGCTCAAGCGGGGTGATCACTTGGAGGTAGACCCTGAGAGCGAGATAACAGTGTGTTGTGGATCAACCGAATCCATGATTGCTTCTTTGCTGGCCACGGTCAATCCGGGAGAAGAAGTCATTGTGTTCGAACCTTTTTACGAGAATTACGGTCCCGATACTATCCTTTCTGGGGCTCACACGCGCTATGTCAAGCTGCATCCTCCAGATTGGAGGTTCGATCCTGAACAACTGAAACGAGCCTTCACCCCAAAGACAAAGGCCATTATCATCAATACTCCCAACAACCCAACCGGCAAGGTGTTCCAGCAAGAAGAACTGGACTATATTGCGAGTCTGTGCCAGGAATGGAACTGCCTCGCCATTACCGACGAGATTTACGATCACATTCTCTATGACGGGCATCAGCACGTTCGAATTATGACGATGCCGGGTATGAGGGACAGGACTCTGATGATTAATAGCCTATCTAAGACTTTCAGTGTGACGGGGTGGCGGGTTGGTTACGTCGTCGCCTCTCCGCAACTCACCCAAGCAGTGCGAAAGGTCCATGACTTCCTCACCGTGGGCGCGGCAGCCCCCCTCCAAGAGGCTGGAGTAGTTGCGCTAGGTCTTCCTGATGAGTACTTTCAGACCCTCAGATTGAAATACACAGAACGCCGAGACCGATTGTTGAAGTATCTTGAGTGTGCGGGTTTCCTTTGTTACAAACCGCTCGGAGCTTATTACATCATGACAGATATCAGCAATTTCGGGTTCTCGAGTGATGTTGAATTCGTACGATACTTGATCCAGGAAATTGGGGTCGCGGCGGTTCCAGGCAGTAGTTTCTACCACGAACCTTCAGTTGGGAACCAACAAGTGCGGTTCTGCTTCTGCAAGAGAGACGAGACTCTTGATAATGCAGGTCATCGTCTTCGGCGATTGAAGGAGCGACAGTTTTGAAGGTCGGCAATTGCGGCTGCTCCTCCTGGTGTACACAGAGCTTGATTGTCTGCTGCCCAAGTTGGTACATTAGCCCGTAAGAATCAGGGGATTCTCTTTCGGCGAGTTGCCTATGGAATCAGCTACGTCGACAATTAGTCCGATTGAGAGGCTCAACGGTGGGGACACCGAAGTATTTCGATAAATTTGGTCTATGGAACCACTGAGAAAACACTCCTTCATTTACGATGTTCCACCGAATACTGGTACGCGTCTTCGGGAGCTGTATTGAAGCCATCTGTTTCTTTCTTCCCAGGCAGGAACCGATGCCGGTATCAGGTCTCCAGAGGATCTAACGCAAGAAATGCGGCAGGTCTAGTTCTATGGAAGGCCTGTGACGCTGTAGTTCAGTCAAAAAGAAAGGGGAATGATGAACTCGAACTCACATCAGGAGAAGTGGAGTAGGCGTCAGTGGCTTCAGGTTTCGAGTGGCATGAGTGCAGTTGGAGGTGCATTCGCGCTTGACTCTTCTGACGTCAAAACTCAAACAGGTGGAGTTGCCAGCTTAAACAAGAATTCATCGCCCAGCCAGTTGAAAATCACAGACATGCGGGCCTGCACCGTAGCGGCCAATTATGATTACCCAATCATTCGAATCGACACGAATCAAGGAGTGTACGGTCTTGGTGAAGTCCGGGACGCCGGAGTCAAAGGCATCGCTCTTATTCTGAAGGCCCATATCCTGGGGAAGAACCCGCTCGAAATCAGGCCGATCCTGGAGAGCCTTCGGCCTTTTGCCGGTCAGGGTCGCATGGGAGGGGGGTTCAGCGCTGTGGACATGGCCTTGCACGATATTGCCGGAAAGGTCTACGGAGTACCGGTCTGGCGGCTGATCGGGTCCAAGGTTCGCAACAAGATCCGGATCTATTGTGACACGACAGGCCATAAGGATCCCCAAATCTATGCGCAACGAATGCTTAAGCGGAAAGAGTTGGGGTTCACATTCTTTAAAATGGATCTTTACACCAGCTTAGTCGCAGATCGCCCCGGAGCAGTCCATGAGAATGGGGCTGCGACCGAAAGGGGTCTGAAATATTTGTGTGAATACATAGCTGCGATTCGTGACGCAATTGGCTGGGAACTTTCGTTGGCTGCAGACCATTTTGGGGACCTGTCGGTCAATGACTGCATACGCTATGCCAGAGCCTTCGAACCTTTCCAACTGGCGTGGGCTGAGGATTTCGTTAGTTACAGGAACTGGCGGGGTCTGAAGACCATCTCTGATGCCACTACCACCCCAACTCTGACCGGTGAGGATGCATTCGGACTGGAGGAGGGATTCCAGGCCCTTATTGAGAACCATGCAATCGACATCATTCAACCGGATCCAGAAACCTCTGGAGGTCTTCTGGAAACCAAGCGGATTTCTGAATATGCTTCGATGCACGGTATTCCAACGGTTCTACATTTCGCCGGGTCCCCGGTGGGATGTATGGCAGCGGTGCACTTGGCTGCAATCTTAAAGGATTTCATCGTGATGGAGAATCATGCGGTGGATATGCCCTGGTGGCAGGATCTGGTGACGGGAATACCGAAGCCAATTATTCAGAGTGGCTACATTCCCGTTCCCGATAAGCCTGGTCTCGGCGTCGAATTGAACGATGAGGTAATCAAGCAACACCTGCGCTATTCGGGCTATTTCGATCCTACTCCGATGTACGATGAGTTCATTGTTTCGGAATTCCGCCGTGTTGGCCCCTGGCCTCACTACGACGAGGAGGGGAACTATGTTAATACCATCACGTACTAGAAATACAATACTCCTAACATTCTTGGCTGCGAGTTGCTTGTGGGGTGCTGATCGGCAAGTAGACCCTACTTTTTTGCATTGCTACCTGCCGGACCTTCAAGAGAAAGATAGCGAGCTATCTACTTCAACATGCCATTATAAGCCAGTCTTCGGCGAAGGCGCTCCGGGGGCGATTGTCCTCAAAGGGATCACAAGAATCGGTGAAGTTACCCTGGACTCCGGAGGGAGCAGCCAAATGGTTGTGTTTCCTCATGAAGAACAGATTTTCGTAATCCTGGAAGGATCATGTGTCCTGATAAATCGTGACGGGGAAGTCTCTTTGCGGAAGGACGACTTTCTCTATCTGCCACCGGATATCCACTACAAGTTGTCAGTTTCCTCGGGAAGCCCGTGCCACTTTCTGGTTGCCGGCTTTCGAATTCCTGCCGGGACTGTGACCCCATTCTCGACCAAGGTTCTGCGGGCTAATCTCGAGGAAGTCCCTAAGCAGACGGTAGCTGGTCACCCACCCACTGTTCTTTACCAACTCATGATTGGCGATGTGAAAAGCACCCGCGACAGAATTGCGGCTGGTCATGTTCTGACGAGCCTCTATATCATGGAATTCGCCCCAGGAGGGACTAACTCCCCTCACCATCACGAAACGGAGGAGGAATTCTACCTGGTGTTGGAGGGAAACGGGGAGATGGTTGCGGGTGGAGGGCTCACGGGGATCGAAGGTCGTTACCCGGTCAAGGCCGGTGATGCTTACTTCTTCCGATTGAACTGCACCGTAGGTTTCTACAACAATGATGACCCAGTCAAAAAGAGCCGCATCCTTGGAATTCGATCGCTTTTCCCCTTTTCAAAACCGTGATCGCAGGAGGCGACCGGAATGAGCTTCAACACCGCTGACGTGCTTGGAATTGTTCTCGGAGGGGGTCGGGGAGAACGACTCTTCCCCTTGACAAAACTCCGGTCCAAACCCGCTGTTCCTCTGGCCGGAAAATATCGGTTGGTCGACATCCCCCTCAGTAACTGCATTAACTCGAATATTCGGAAGGTCTTCGTATTGACGCAGTTCAATTCGGCTTCCCTCAACCGGCACATTGCTCGAACTTATCGTTTTGACAATTTCTCGGAGGGATTCGTAAACATTCTGGCGGCAGAGCAAACCTTGGAAAACCCCCATTGGTTCCAAGGGACCGCTGATGCGGTTCGCCAGAGCATTCGCCATTTCATCGAGATCGATGCCTCACTGGTCCTCATTCTCTCCGGTGACCAACTCTACCAAATGGACTTTCAGAAGCTCGTAGAATTCCATGTAGAAACAAGGGCAGAAGTTACTGTTCCTACTGTTCCGGTAAAAGGCGAGCTGGCTTCTTCCTTCGGAATCATGCAGGTCGACGAAGGCAATCGGATCATCCATTTTCACGAGAAGCCCCGTCAAGATGAACTTCCAGGGCTGGAAAGTCAGCTGAGTGGCAACTTCGATCAGAAGGAGTTCCCTGAAGGTCGTGCATTCCTAGCCTCCATGGGCATTTATCTTTTCGAAAAGGATTTCCTCATCAGGACATTGGAAGAGGTTGGTGAGCACGACTTCGGCAAGAACGTCATTCCTAACCTGATTGGCCGTTGCTCAGTGATGAGCTATCCATTTTACGGATACTGGACAGACATAGGAACGATCCGATCGTTTTATGAAGCCAACTTGGACCTGACAATGCCTCTGCCTAAATTCAATTTCTATAGCTCTGCAAGCCCAATATATACACGAGCCAGGCGTCTCCCCGGCTCGAAAATGCATGAATGCACTCTCCATCAGTGTGTAATTTCTGAGGGATGTTTCATCAACGGGTCAGACATCACTCATTCCGTCATCGGGATTCGCAGTCGAATTGGCCATGGAACGACAATCGTTAACTCGTATATTATGGGCGCAGATTACTACGAAACAGTGGAAGGTATCAGGGAGAATGCTCAGAAAAACATCCCCAATATCGGGATCGGTGACAACTCAACCATAGCCAATGCTATCATTGACAAGAATGCCAGGATTGGACGGGGTGTCACAATTCGAAACGCGGAAGATTGGACCAACCACGATGGCGACAACTTCCATGTCAGAGATAAAATTGTGGTGATTCCAAAGTTTGCAGTCATTCCGGATGGTACAGTCATTTAATCAAGGTGCTACTGCTGAGGGAGACCCGATCCACGAAATGGCTGCTGAACAGGCCCCGGTCCGGCAGGCGAGCCAGGGGTAGATGTCTTGGTTCCCTGGCCTTGAGGTGCCCCCGCTTGCACTTGAGTCTGAGGGATAAAATAAAACTCCCATTCGTTGTACTTATTTCTTCCATTATACGTCTTCAGAGATTCCTTCTCGCTCTTGCTGGCGACCCCGACAATCCCACCGAGCACAGGTGATCCGGAAGCTTGCAGGGTTGAGCGTCTAGGGTCGGATGCCCGGACGGAACCCATGTTCAATGGGTTGCCCTGAGTCCCTATTGTTGGCCCACCAAGTTGGGTTCCTGTTGGGGAGCTTCCCATCGAAGAGACTGACAAAGGAGTACTCGTCGTTGATCGCTGCCCCGCGGTTGGCGCGCCCGGAATACTCACATCCCGAGTACTGATGGTACTGGGCACAATGGTTAGTCCTGATATAGTGCCGTCGGGATTCATCTTGATCAACCGCCATTCTTCAGAATTCGTGATCGGGTCCTTCCAGCGCTTTCTGAGGAATCTGGTGTTGTTGGTGTTTAGAAGAGCGTCGATGGTAGTGGGGAGTGTGCCGGGGAATTTCCTCTGCCAGAGCCCAATGGCACGAATGTACTGTTTGCCGCGAAAGATGAGTTCTTCTTCTCTTTCACGCTGCATGGCCTTCTGCCAGCTGACTACAGCTTCGGAAAGCCCTACTAACAGGATGGTAGTAAGTACCATCACTGTGGCCATCGAGAAGCCTAATTCCCCTTGTGGTCTACTCGTTCGAATCATCGGGCATTGATGACCATACTTAAGACATATTGAGTGAGGAACAGAACCAGATACCTGGGGCGAGGTATAGGAATTTTGTTTCTTGCCTTCTGCCGCTCTTGCTCGTCTCCTAACTCCCGAATGCTGTTCCCTGTTCCCTATTCCCTATCCTCTGTTTTCTGCCCCCTCACTGCGTTACCATGGGTAGCTGGCGGTGAACCTTACTGCTGACTTCCTCGATCTCGGCGAAAGCTTCAGCCACTTTCAGAATTCGATAACGGTTCCCAACCAGGTCGCCCTCTCCGGCGAGGTACATCACATCACCATCGACAAAGAACCCTTGACGCTTTTTGCTTTCCAAATCAACCTTTACGCCATAGAACTTTAAGTTGATGACCACTGGCGGCGGTGGAGGGGGGCCGACAGGCATAGCAGACGGAGGCGGAGTTCCGCCTTTTGCTTCCTCCGGCGGTTCCCCCGGTCGGTGGCCTTTCCCAGCTCTTGACTTTCCCTCAGCCGGGGGAGGGGCAGATTCAAATGCAAACATGTTCCGCGCATTCAAAGGCACTCCTGGACTAAATCCGGCTAGTTTCTCCAAATGAATTCTTGGATCGACGCCCACCAGGGAGATACCTTTTCTCCCTTTGGATCGACTATGCTCGATTACTAACCCTTGCAGAGCGGGACTGGAGCCGGCCGCTTGATTAGGAAGACTGGGCGGAATTCCGGAATCGGAAATCCGAACGGCATAATATAGGCTAGCCATGAGTGCCAGACCCATTACTCCGAGAATAGACATCTGTCTCTTCTGCTTGGGAGTTATCATGGTTGCACAGGAAAGTAAGTAGACAAATTCATATCCATTTGGATCAAGCCAGTGCCCTCTTTCTCGGATTGCAATACCATGGAATCCACGATGATCAGTTTAGATCGGGTTTCAAGAACATTAAGGAATTTCCTAATGTTCGAGTAGGTGCCCGAAACAGGAAGAGTGAGGGAAAGCCGCTGGTAGCCAAATTCCGATTCAGCGCCATAGCTAAACGCCACCCGATTGCGGAGCAGACCGGCTTGAGCACAGATCTGATCCAATTCATTGAGTAGTTCGGAACTGACCTTACCTCTGGAGAACAGATAGCGCGCCTCGAATTCCTTGCGGGCTTTGCGCGATTCCGCCAACTTCTTTTCAATATCTATTACCATATCAATGGCTGATTTCTTTTCGCGAAGTTCACGGCTTGCCTGTTCCATTCTTTGAGCCTCAATAGAAACCGCTTCCCCTTCGGGGCGAACAAAGACGAAATAGAGAGGGATATTTGCCGCTACCAATGCAAGAAGCAAACCGTAGATGAACCGTCGAAGTTTCTCTTTAACAATCATCTTCTATAACTGGCTGCGATAGAAATCTGCTTCCCAGAAAATCCGGGGGTCTTGGACAAATCCTCATAGATGGGCGTGAGTTTTTGGAACTTGTCAGAACCCTCCAGGTTTTTAATAAACTCGATATAATCAGCACTGCTCCGGGCATTCGCTGTGATTTCAACTCCGAATTCATTCTTAACCACTCTGGGGCGGATGGATACAACCTGGATACTGCCCGGGGTCAGCTGTTCCAAATCATTTAGCAATGTCGTCCAGGAGAAGGTTTTTCTCTCGATCAACTGATTGACAAACTCAACCGTTTCCAGAAAATCGGCAGTTTCAGGTTTCAGGAGCCTAGCTTTAATTTCCATCTCCTCCCGCTCCATCTTTGCAAACTGCTCGTGGCTGTAAATGAGTGACGAATCCATCTTGAGCTTGCGGCCGTGAACCTTCCGCAGCAATGCAACGTTCCAGTAAGAGAGGCCTACCAGAATCAAGAATAGGCATCCGGCCAACAAGCAGAAACTGCGGTTATTAACAAACGGATTGGACGAAAGATTAAGGTTGACCTTCATCATTCAGGCGCTCCCAAGGGCGAGGCCCAGCGCAGGTGCCAACGCATTCTTCGATGTAGGCAGGGATCCCGTCGGGTGGATGCGGAACAGACGAAAAGGATCCATATTCACTACAGGGCTCCCTGTTTTCTCTGAAAGGAATTCCAAACTTGTTCGCCCCAGTTCCTCAGCTGCCAGGACATAGATCTTATCTACTCCGACGTCTCCTAGTTTGTCTTGATAATACATCAGACAGGGGTGGATCTCTTCGTAGATGGATTCCCGTTCTCTTTCTGCTGCATCCATCCTCTCCAAGCCAGCTCCATTTCTTGCTTCCCCCTCGAAGTAATCCAGATGGCGGAAGAACACAACCGAGGACTCTCGTACTATCATGGCGGAGAGAGATAAACCATTCCAGTGCAAGAAGAGAATCGATCCCTTCAAGGCCAAAGGTTCCGAACGTGCCAGCAGTTCAAAGGCCGCCATTGACGCCGGAGTAATGAAACCGGCATGCATCCCTGAGCCTCTAAAGAGAGTTTCGTATTGCGCAAGGACTTCCCGGTAAATTACCACTGTTACAACACTGATTTTGCCGTTCACCCCTGGTTGCTGATAATAGGCAAGCTGAGAGTCCTCCACATTGAACGGGGTCGTCTTCTTCAGCCGCCATTTCAAAAGTTGTTGCCTCTCATTTTCATTGCCGGGGAGTTTGTCAAAGCTGTGAATAGCCACCTTAACCGAGCTGTCAGGGACGGCCACAGAAATCTTGTTGGTCCTAATCTCAGCCCTTGCCAAGCTCGATTTTAAGAGAACCGAGAGATCGGAAATTGACCCGATGTTTGGTTGGCTGAGTGAGGGAGTCACTAAACCCTCTGGAATTGGAGTCACCACTGAACGTTCGACAATAGTGGGGTCCTTCGCATTGAGGCGTACCAAGGAGACAAATCTCTGAGAAATCTCACAACTGACTGGAGGCAGGCCAGGCTGAAAGGATTTGTAGATGCGCTCGTTGAATTTCTCTAAAACCATGAATTACTCGATGAACGTGACCTTATTGATTTCTTTAAGCGTTGTCTCCCCTGCCAGAACTTTTTGCACAGCTGATTCCCTGAGGAACGTCATCCCTTCCTCATGAGCTACTCGTTTGATTTCAGAAGCAGGTTTCCGTTCCAGGATCATCTCGCGAATTCGGTCGGATAGATCGAGCAACTCATGGATCGCAGTACGCCCTCGATATCCCGTGCCGCCACAGTCCAGACAGCCCATTCCTTCGTAAAAGGGATGATCCGTATACAGCTTGGGATCGAGGCCGGATTCCGACAACGCGCGTTCGCCCAAGCTCACCGAGTGTTTGCATTGTTCGCAAATGACACGAACCAGGCGTTGTGCCAGGATACAGTTGAGAGCCGACACAAAGTTGTAAGGTTCGACCCCCATGTTGAGGAAACGGCCCAGCACGTCGACTACGTTGTTGGCGTGGACTGTGGTGAACACCAAGTGCCCCGTCAGGGCTGACTGGATGGCGATTTGGGCCGTCTCAGGATCTCGGATTTCTCCGACCATGATTTTGTCTGGATCATGGCGCAAGATAGACCGCAGGCCGCGGGCAAAAGTGAGCCCCTTTTTCTCATTGACAGGAATCTGAGTGATTCCGCGAATCTGGTATTCAACCGGATCCTCGATTGTGATGATCTTGTCTTCGTCACTCTTGATTTCCGAAAGAGCCGCATAGAGGGTCGTGGTCTTCCCACTGCCAGTCGGGCCTGTGACCAGCACCATCCCATAGGGTTCACTGATGTAGCGGCGGAATTTCTTGAGATCCGCCTCCGAAAAACCGACGACATCGAGGCTTAGCTGCCGAAATTTTTCACTCATCGCCTCCTTATCCAGGACGCGCAACACAGCATCTTCACCGTGGATAGAGGGCATGATTGACACTCGAAAATCGATCAAGCGGCCTTTGTACCGCACACGGAATCTGCCGTCCTGCGGGATACGGCGCTCAGAGATGTCGAGTTCCGACATGACCTTGATGCGCGAGATGATGGTTGAATGATGTTCCTTGGCAATGGGCTGCATGGCCTGCTGCAATACCCCGTCAACCCGGTACTTGATGATGACCTCATTGTCTCCGGTTTCAACGTGGATATCACTGGCACGGCGCTCCAGGGCATTAAAGATGGTTGAGTCGACCAACCGGATAATAGGGTTCTCGGTCTCACTAGTGAGTTTTTCGATGGATATGATCTCTTCGCCTGCCTCATTCTCCTTGATCAAATCCAGCGTGAATCCTTCCGTTGCTTCCTCCAATACCCTTTGGGACGACTCGCTCTTCTTTAGGATATCGCCAATCTGAGAGGGGGCAGCTACCCTTACAAGGAGTTTCTTATTGAGGAGCGCGCCCAGTTCATCAGTCAACAACAATTCGCTGGGATCGGCGACCGCGACCATAAGCCTCGCACCAACCGGCCTTAGGGGCACAAAATTGTACCGAAACATTAGATCGGCCGGAATAGCGCGAAACAACTCCGGATCAATCGGATGATTCTTGAGATCGACGAACTCCAAGTGATAGCGCTCAGCCAGTCGGCGTGCTTCTCGTTCTTCATCTTGCCGGGTAGGCTTCGGATCCAACTTGGTTTGGGTCTTTGTTTCCGACAGATTCAGAGTTTTCTGATTCATGACTTTAGGTTACAGGTTACAGGGGACAGGTTGCAGGTCCCAGTGGGCTTAATAATAAGATGCTACTGAGCCAACCTCATTCTCAAGGATGTTAGCATTTTGCTGATTTCGACAATGAGATTCAAGACTGGAGCGACTTGTTCTGCCGTAAGGTAACCCAAACGTTGTGCCAACATGCAATAGGTTTCTGTCTCCATTGCCGAACCTTTGGCAATTGCGAGAAAATTACTAAAACCCTTTCGAGTGGCTCGAGCGTGTCCTTCAGCGATGTCTGCAGGGACTGATACTGCAGCC
>DATKMG010000369.1:0-16113 GCA_035541995.1 Terriglobia bacterium | reverse complement strand
AAATCGGCGTATTCAATCAGTATGGCAAATGCAGAAAGGAGCATCCCATAGGAAATCAACAACGTGTTGAACGTGATCTGATTCTCGCAGATAGTCGACAGCGCAGACAGCACAATCGAGGTCACGAAGTAAGTAACCATCATGTGTGTGAAGCCAGATCGTACAGAACGATCTTCGCCCAGGGAATCATCCTGGCCTCGAAAGCTGTTGCGCAACCATGCTTTTACCAGAGCTTTAAGCTGACGGTAATCGACTTTATTGCCGCTCTTCACTGAAGGACCGCCTGGGCAAAAGCCTTGATTTTGTTCTCGTCTTCCCTTTGATTGGTTAGTTCTCTAAATATCTGTTCCAGGGATGAAGAATGGCTGGTCCGAGCTAATTCGTGGACACTTCCTTCTGCCACGATCTTGCCACGGGCCAAGATCACGACTCGACTGGAAATTTTCTCAACCACCTCGAGAATGTGAGACGAATATATAATGGTTTTTCCGTGCTCAGCCAATTGTCGCATCAGCCCACGAAACAAGAAGACCGCACGAGCATCCAAGCCATTGAGAGGTTCATCCAGGAGCAAAAGGTCGGGGTTGTGAAGCAATGCTGCCAGCAGAGCCACCTTTTGTTTCGACCCTTTGGAGAAACCGGTCATCCGGGTGTCGGCAAATTCGGTAAGATCGAAGGATTCTAAGAGTTCATGACATTTCCTTTGAATGCAGCGCTCCTCCATGCCGTGAAGTTGTCCAACCATCTCCAAATATTCACAGGGGGTCAGTTTCTCGTAGATGGCCCCGGTTTCCGGCACAAAGCCCAATTTTTGTTTGGCGGCCTTTGGATTCTCGCTGAGCCCGATCCCCCCGATCCGAATGGTTCCCGTATCCGGCAACAGAAGACCGGCGATCATTTTAAGCGTGGTGGACTTTCCCGCTCCGTTGGGACCTAGGCAACCCAGAATTTCTCCTCGATTGGCAGAGAATGAAAGGTCTTGTACGGCCGGATGATTCCCATAAGCCTTAGTGACCTCGTGAACCTCTAAATAGGGTGAAGGGAGACTCATAAATGTGGGCTTCTCCTCGTCAACTTCGCAGATAACGGAAAGAGTCGATGATTTCAAAAGGAGAGACGACTTGCGAAAGGGGTTCGCCGATCTGAAGGATTCGGCTCTCATCTAAATTCCCCAGGAACTGACTGGCAATCTGAAGGTATTTGATCTTTGCGGGGTTCAGTCCAGCCACCCTTGTACAAGTTGAATCAACTGCGACGGGATCATCTCCCAGGACCAACACCCCACATGCTTTTGGTTTTCCTTGAATGGGGCCATTCCCCTCCATGGCTACGATTCCATCGGCAATGACAAAATGTGGATAGACGGTACTGTTGATATCCACTATGCACTCGCTAATTCCTCGCCAGTGCAGAAGATTCTTAGGCCATCCGTAATGAACACCGGGGACAACCCCAAACATATTCTTCATCGAGAGTGTCATCCCCGCCCAATGATGAGTCTTGATTTTAGGCATCGACACGAGGAAGTCGCATGTCAGAACGGACTCCGACATGAACAAGGAATCCATCCCCGTATAATGGCTTAGTAGACCGACTCGTCGAGTATCGTCCAGGTTGAGATCTACAAACTCCGTCTCGGACTCTTTCAGGAAAGGGAGTAACCCCGAATCCAGAAGCAAACCGTCGGTGTCCCTCCGATGGCCGGGACCCTCAGCGACTTTTACAGCGGCTGCTCCCAATGTTCGGAAGGCTTGGATAGCAGCTCCAATTACTGCAGGATGCGTATTGATGACATTATTGGATTCATATTCGACCAGGTTAGGTTTCAGCAGAACCTTCTTGCCTCTCACCGGCAATGAAAACTCGCGAATTCCCTCGACGATCAAGGAAGTCAAATCTTGCTGGTAATTGGCTGCCCTCAGAATTGCGACTCGCGACTGGCGAAGTTTCCGATAGGCGCTGGCCGTCCAACCTCGGGCTTGATGGCAGGAAGCGGTCACTGAACCCAGACCCCACGCTGCAGCCCCTACGATGAATTTACGCCGATGCATATCGAAAAGGATTTTGGCCCTCACCAGCTTCCAGAACCAGCAGTGCCAGCGCGACAATCTTCAAGTCACCAAAGAAGTTTGTTTCTGTGAAAAGGTTTCGAGTCTGCGCCTGTAGTTCCTCCCACCTGCGAGAGTATAGGTCCAGGCAGAGACAGGAGAAACACAGAGTAAGTGCTGATTTTTCGTGCGTGACCGATGCAAGCAGGTAGTCCAAACTTTGCTGGTTTGCAGGTGATGAGGCGTGATGCTGCAAAGCAATCAGAGCCAAAGCCGTCGTCAAGGCAAAAGGACGTAGCTGTTCTCCGAGAACCTGGACATTTCCGTAGTTCCATCCACCTCCGCGACACATCCGGCTATAGGTCATCTGTTCGGATTCGGAAAGAACGTCGTCCAGATGAGGACTGTTCATTTTGGTTTTCACGCGATTTAAGAAAATCAGGGCCATGCAGGTAGGCTCCAGCCACTTGGCAGTCTGAGTAGTCCATCCCCAACCTCCCAGATGGGGGTCGACGTTCAGCTGGTGCTGTAACCCTATCCAATCTCTTAGCCGTGTTATCCAATCAATCTGCATCCGGGCAAAAGACCGCAAGACATATTCCGCGCTTCTTTTGCACGCCTGGCTGAACCCTTCTACGGAATGGAGGGCCATCCCCACCAGTGCTGTCACCCAAGCCTCAGGCTCCAAGCTGACGGTATTGACCGGCCACCCTCCGCACTCCAATTGCCGGTCTCGAAGAAACTGAAGGGCTCGCATGAACGCGTTTGATTGGGAGGCTGAGGATCGAAGTGCCAGAAAAGCATAGGCGGACGGCTCCAGGGCACTGCGTTTCCCGGACGAATACCCCCAACCCCCGTCAGGATTCTGGGAATTAATCAGGACATCCAGCAGCTGGATCTTCATCGGCTCTCAGTCATGTCTTCGGCAGGTAGAAAAAAACTATAAACAAAAACTGGTCGTGGACCGATTTGATTGTAGCATGCGGGGTCTTTTTGCCCTTTAACCGGCATTCCCGAATTCTCTAGCAAAGTGGAGGTTAATTATGGATCCTAAACTGTTAATTGGGTTGCTCCTGGTGGCAATCTTCAGCGGGTTATGGGCTGTGATGTATGCCCACAGAGCTTATTTAAATACGATAAAGATCCTCGAGAAATTGGGGAAATAAAGGGCGGATAAATCAGGGAGAAGAGCCGTTGTTGCCCTGAGTTCAACAGACCCAAGGGGAGCAGAGTAGTGACCGATGGGTATGATCTGCGCCCCTAGGGGTCAGGGTCTATGCATTCCTGAAGCTTTGGATGGCTTTAGCCTCGTCATCAAAGACTTCAAACACCGTCAACAGCTTGGTGATGGACAACAAATCGTGGACTTTCTTGGTCAGACTGAGGAGTTTAAGCTTCCCACCTTGACTTCCAAAAGTAGTAAAACTGCTCACCAACTCTCCGATTCCGGAGCTGTCAATGTAGGAAACATCGGCGAGATTCAGTAAGATATGCCTCTCGTTCTTCTGTTGAAGGGTTTTGACCGTATCTCGCAATACAACGGTTCCTTCACCTATTGTAATCCGGCCGCTCAGATCTACGACATTGACCCCTTCAACTTTCCTCGTGGCTGCTCTTATGCTCACTTCGATCAACCTCCTTGCAATAACCGGATTCCTCGACAATAGACTGAGCGGGTCACTATCCCTGCAGTCGTTTCATAAAACGGACCTCCGTCCCTTGCTCGGGTATCCGCCTGAGTGAAAAATCGTCCATAAAGGAGCGGACTAGAAAAATACCCCGCCCCGAGGACTTCATTAGATTGGCCGGGTCACAAGGGTCGGGGAGGTGGCTATAGTCGAAACCGGCTCCCTGGTCCCGCACTTGGACTTCAAATGATCTGCGATCAAAAAGATACTGAATCGATACGTGCTTGTTTATGTCGAAGCGGTTTCCGTGCTGGATGGCATTAGTAACAATCTCACGAACGGCCATCTGGATAAAGTAAATTTGGTCGGGATTGCAGCCTGCCAGAAACGTCAGGTTAGTAGTGATGTTTTCAACAAGATCGCTGTATTCCAAACTGCTGTTTATCTTCAGCTCAACGCTCGAGTACAATGAATCCCTCAGGGAAGGAGCCGTCCGCAAAATGAGAAAGACGATATTCAGTAACACAGGGTAGGAACCTTTGTCAAGTTTCACACGCCCGCTTCACACACCTGCTGCACCTGCTGCCAGGAAGATCCAACCAAAACTCAACTTCCTCGCCTTGTCCCATCGTCTGAAGGCCAGGAGGTCGCAATTCAGACCACAAGTTCTGGGCTCTATCCGAGGCGGGGGTCGAAGTGCACTTGAGAATTCACAAGGGGGATTTATATAAATGTCCGTGGGCATGAATAAACTTTGACAGGTTGCAGTTTTCTTGTAGCATAAACGGGCGCGATTTTCGCGTGTTTGCCTCAATCACACATTAGAGCATATTAGAAATTGATTCTATTACCGCGGAGCTTGAATCGTGTCTAAAATTCATTCCTTTCACGTAGTTCCTTCTCTTCCACCCAGGCTTCAATGTTTGACTGAATTGGCTTACAACCTCAGATGGGCGTGGGATCATGAAACCATCGAATTGTTTCGTCGGATGGATCGTGACCTCTGGGAAAAATCCGGGCACAATCCCGTCCTAATGCTGGGGATGATCCCCCAAAAACGACTGCTGGAACTTGACAGAAGCGCGGCTTTTCAAGCCCACATGGATCGGGTGCATAAGGATCTTAAAGACTACCTGGATGAACCCGGATGGTTTGCCAAGGTATGCCCTGACAGTCAAGACATGCAAATTGCCTATTTTTCTGCTGAATTCGGCTTGACCGAATCGGTGCCGATTTATGCCGGTGGCCTGGGATTCCTGGCCGGTGATCATTTGAAATCGGCCAGTGATCTTGGACTTCCCTTGGTAGGGGTCGGTCTACTTTACCAGAAGGGGTATTTTCGACAGTACCTCAATGTGGACGGCTGGCAGCAGGAGCGTTATCCATATAACGACTTCTACAATCTACCCGTTCGACAGGTCATCGATAGTAATGGCAGAGCCCTTACTGTGGAATTCGAATTCCCTAATCGAAAAGTCACTGCCCGAATATGGCGGGTTCAGGTAGGACGTGTTCCCTTGTACTTGCTGGATACTAACATCCCCGTCAATTCCTCCTCGGATCAGGACATCACCGACGAACTCTATGGAGGCGATCGGGAGATGCGAATCCAGCAGGAGATCGTGCTGGGCATTGGTGGTATGCGGGCCCTGAAGGCTCTTGGTATTCGCCCCACGGTCTGTCACATGAATGAGGGACACTCTGCCTTCCTGGCTCTGGAACGGGCGCGCATGGCCATGGAAGAACATGGTCTAAATTATCGGGAAGCGCGCCAGGTCACTTGTGCGGGGAACTTGTTCACGACGCATACTCCCGTACCGGCAGGTTTCGATTTGTTTGATCCGGGACTGATGCGGAAGTATTTTGAGGTCTTTGCTTCCAAGCTAGGAATCCCTTTTGACCATTTCCTGGCTTTTGGCCGGTATAGTGCCGTCGATCCTAATGAACCTTTCAACATGGCAGTGCTGGCCTCCAAGCACAGTTCCTATACCAACGGAGTCAGCAAACTTCACGGGAAGGTGACGCGGCGCATGGTGAGTCAGGTATGGAAGGATTTTCCGGAACACGAGGTTCCCGTTAGCAGTGTGACTAACGGAATCAATACGTTGTCCTGGATCTCCAGAGAGATGACTGAACTACTGAACCGGTATCTGGGTCCCCAATGGTTGGAAGATCCCTCGGCGACTGACGTTTGGGAGCGAATCGGCCAGATCCCGGACGAGGAACTCTGGCGTACTCATGAAAGGCGGAAAGAGCGGCTCGTAAGTTATGCCCGGCGCCGGCTGGCCGAACAATTGAAAAACCGTGGGGCGGCTGAATCCGATGTTCTGGCCGCCGGGAGTGTACTGACCTCCGAGGCCTTGACGATCGGTTTTGCCCGTCGTTTTGCCACTTATAAGCGGGCCACCCTTTTGGGTCGAGACCGCGATCGGCTGAAGCGAATCCTGACCTCCGAAGAAAGACCGGTTCAGATCATTTTCGCCGGCAAGGCCCACCCTCGGGACGACGAAGGGAAGGAGTACATTCGTCAGATTGTCCACTTTGCCCGAGACGAGGCCATACGTAGCCGTCTCGTCTTCCTCGAGGATTATGATATGGCTATGGCTCGGTCGCTGGTGCAGGGTGTCGATGTCTGGCTGAATACGCCACGGCGCCCCTTAGAAGCCAGTGGCACTAGCGGGATGAAGGTGCTGGCCAACGGCGGTTTGAATCTATCGATTCTGGATGGGTGGTGGTGCGAAGGCTACGATCACCAGACGGGGTGGGCCATAGGGAACGGCGAGGAATACGTGGACCACGAATACCAGGACCGCGTCGAAAGCGACGCCCTTTATAATCTGCTGGAGCATGAAGTCATACCACTGTACTTTCAACGTGGAAACGACGACTTCCCCCGCGGTTGGATTGCAAAAATGAAAGCCTCGATGCGCCTGCTTTGCCCTGTTTTTAACACCAACCGAATGGTCGCAGAATATACCCAGCGATTTTACCTCCCAGGCTGCCAACGCTACCGTCGGCTTAGGGAGAACCATGCGGCGCGAGCCAAGGGTCTCGTGGAATGGAGACATCGCATGGGACAGAATTGGAAAGACGTGCAGATTCTGGAGAGTCGGTGCGAAGAATCAGAAACTCCATCTGTCGGTTCTAAGCTTAAGGTGAAAGCCAAAATTCAATTGGGGCAGATTGCCCCTTCCGAAGTTGAGGTCCAGGCCTACTTTGGCGAACTGGATGCCGACAGACAAATTCGGGAAGGGCAGGCAGTCCCATTGTCATTGGAGGAGACACTTGGGAAGGGCCTTTATTCCTACCATGGGGAATTGCCTTGCGAGCATAGCGGTCTATGTGGGTTTTCAATTCGGGTTGTCCCCTCCCATCCCGATGCCATCCTGCCTTACGAACTCCCGCTGATTACCTGGGACACGTAAGAGTGCATTGGACAGGCTCGGGATGGCGAACGCTTTGAAACCAACCGGGCGCCAAAGTTTTGGGATTTGTCTTTAATCATATGGTACGATTATAGATGATTCGGCGTATTTTGGCTTGGACAGCCGGGTTGCAGTGCCTCTTAAGGTCTTGCTACTCTTCAGTTGCAGTACTTAACCTTAAATTAACCAAAGGAGAAGAAGAATGACTTGTAAGGTAGGGATTAATGGTTTTGGTCGGATTGGACGCCTAGTCTTGCGAACGATTCATGAACGGCATCCCAAGGAAATCGAAGTTGTTGCCATTAACGACTTATTTGATGCACCTACTAACGCGCACCTGTTCAAGTATGATTCCACCTACGGCCCTTACTCGGGCACCATTGAGGTTAAGGATGGCCACCTCGTCGTGGATGGTAAGAAGATTACCGTGACTGCTGAGAGAGATCCGGGAGCCATTAAATGGAAGGATTTGGGCGCGCAAATTGTCATTGAATCGACAGGTCTTTTCACCGACTGCAACAAATCCAGAGTGCACATTACCTCGGGGGGTGCTAAGAAGGTGATCATCTCCGCTCCAGCCAAGAATGAAGACATTACCATCGTGCTGGGAGTCAATGATGACAAACTGGATCTTTCCAAACACCACATGATTTCTAATGCCTCCTGCACGACTAACGGGTTAGCACCAGTCGCCAAAGTAATGAATGATAAATTTGGTATCCAGAAGGGTCTGTTGACTACTGTTCATGCCTACACTAACTCCCAAAAACTGCAGGATGTGGCTGCCAAGGATCTGCGCGATGCCCGCGCAGCCGCGCAGAATATCGTGCCTTCCGAAACCGGAGCTGCCAAAGCTGTGGGGCTGGTGGTTCCTGAGTTAAAAGGGAAATTTGGCGGGATGGCTTTTCGAGTGCCCACAGCCACGGTCTCGGTCATCGATTTCACCGCAGTCCTCGAGAAAGAAGCCAGTAAAGAAGAGATCCGGGCCGCCATGCTTGAGTATGCCAATGGCCGGATGAAGGGCATCCTGGCAGTCTCTGACGAGCCCTTGGTCTCTTCCGACCTGAGAGGTACCACTTATTCGTCAGTCTTCAGCTCCATGGACACTCTGGTCCTTGGCAATCTGGTCAAAGTGGTGGCTTGGTATGACAATGAATGGGGCTATGCCTGCAGAACTGCCGACCTGGTGGCCTTGATTGGCAACAAGCTCTAGTTGATTTCTAAATAGGATGAACCCAGATGGGGCGCGCCTTTAGCCAGGTGCGCCCCATTTCTTTTGCAGTCCAACCAAGAGCGATGTAGAGACACTCCGTTCCTTCCCTGATGGCATGTCGTGGTGAGCCGCTAAAGACTCCTCAAACTGGGTGAGGTCATCTGGAGCGGCGCTAACGGCGCTAAAACAGCCTTTGATTTTCTTCATAAAAGAATGCATGATTGCCGAATTTGTGGGTACCTTCCCGCTTGGAAAGCTGAACCGCGGTCGAGGCCGAACCTACATGGCGAGCCTTATACGGGGGGACAACAGCATTGAACTTTGCCGCGATTGACTGGGTGATTGTCGTAACCTACCTGGGCATCTCCCTGGGCATGGGTTTGCTGGGAAAGAGGTACATAGGGAATGTATCGCACTACCTGGTGGCAGGGCGAGAATTGGGCCTTTATGTGGGCATTGCCACTCTGGCGGCCACGGAGATTGGCACGATCACTTTCATGTACTACTCCGAGTTCGGCTACAAGTACGGGTTTTCTGCATTCTCAGTGGCCCTGATCTCCGGGCTGGTTATGATTTTCGTAGGCCGTACCGGTTTTATCGTCAAGAGGTTTCGTGAAATGAAGCTCATGACGGTTCCCGAGTATTTTGAGTTGAAATACAGCCGTGGCCTAAGGCTGTTGACCGGCTTCCTGGTCGCTTTGGGAGGAGTTTTGAACATGGGAGCGTTCCTGATTGTGGAGGGAAAGTTCCTGACAGTCGTCAGCGGTCTCGACAATTGGCATCCGTGGGGAATGACTTCGCATCAGGTCCTGGTCGGGGTCATGACCTTGATCCTGGCTTTGGAGTTAGCGTACACGGTCTTAGGCGGTATGGTTTCAGTGGTGATCACAGACTTCCTACAATACGTTCTTTTGTCAACAGCGACCGTCCTGGTCAGCATCTATGCGGTCTACCATGCAGGATGGGGAAATATCGTCGAAAAAGTCACTACCACCTATGGAAGGGCCGGCATCAACCCATTTTTTCATCCGGACATTGGATGGGTGTTCCTAGCGTGGCAAACTCTGCTTTGGTTTTCGGTGCACACCTGCTGGCAGACGACTGCGATGCGAATGTTTTCCACCAAGAGCCCGGAGACCTCAAAGAAGGTCATGACGTGGACGGGCTTCATTTTCTTGGGTCGAGGTATGTTGCCCATGCTTTGGGGAATCTGCGCCCTCACGCTTTTTGGGACCGGAGCGCTGATCGGCGGGGTGCCTTCCCCGGTTGTTCATGGGAAAGTCATCGAACCATTGAATGCTATGCCCGCCATGCTGGCTCAAATTCTCGGACCGGGGATTCGAGGGCTTGTGGTCGCGGGCATGTTGGCTGCAACAATGTCTGTTAACAGTTCCTACTTGTTGGGATGGAGTTCGGTGATCTCCCAGGACATCATCCTCCCTATTAGGCAGTTTCTGGGCAAGCCCATGTTGAGTTCCAGTACCCAGATCCTGATGAACCGAATTGCTAATCTCTTTGTCAGCCTGTTTGTCATGTTCTGGGGGCTCTACTACCGGCTACCCGACGTGGTTTACAAATACTTGAACATTACCGCCACGATTTTTCTGGCCGGCTCGTTCATCAGTGTCGTCGGGGGAATTTATTGGAAAAGAGCCAACACCCTAGGAGGATACCTGGCCATGTCAATGGGGGCTCTTGGGGCAATCGTCCCGCTTCTCCCTGAATCGTTCACCTTTATTCCGTCTATTCTTCGCAACCTGAACGTCGCGGGATTTCTGGCTTTTGGGGGTGCTATGATCGGATTTCTGGCTGGCTCCTTGTTGGGAAATATGAACAACGAACGTCAGCGAGCAGCCTAATGGGGATCCTGGAAGGTTTCTCAGAATAGGTGAATTATGGGACTCATTTTCTTCTGGGGTTTGTGGTTGATCGTCTCGGGCCTGGCTTTTGCCGTGATCACTGTGATCGTCACGATTAAGGGTCTAGCAGATCTTAGCTCCATGTTTCGGGAACTCCGAAAGCAACAGGGTCATTAGCGCGTTTGGCTCAAGGCTTGGTCGTGCGGCCCTCTCTCTCCTCTGATGCGGCTTTTATGCAGGATGAACTAGCTCCTTCGCTGCTAAATTGAACTCGTAACAGGAGGGCTTCAGTTCACACCCCTTCTCAATGCAGAACAGCAGTCAGGAGGGGAATCCATGGTATGCGCCAGCACAGCGTTGCGGCGCTGGCGCTTTGGCTCTGGGCAAGAAAGGGGAAGTCCACGTCCTATCCTTCTTTCGGCGGATTGTCCAGAATGGCTTCTGACTTGGGGTCCCAGTGCAGTCGCTTTCCTTCCCAGTAGGCTCGAGCGGCCATCATGCAGGCAACGGAGTGGCTATACCCATTCAGTACAGTCGCATTAGTGGCTTTCTTGGTTCGGAGACAGTCAAGCCAATTGGTCATGTGGGAAGGATCGCTATCATCGATAAAAGTAGGTGGAAGGCCCTTTTCATTCTCCAGAGTCACATACTTCTCAGACCGCTGGATAAACGGATTGTCTTCGTGAGTGCCTTTCTCCTCCACGAACTTCCACCTTGGACTGCCCTCTCCCCCAATGTTCACCAGGGTTGCCTTCTTACCCATAATGCGACTAAAGCTATCGGAGTCATTACCAAAACTGGTTGAAAAACTGACCATGAAGCCTTTCGAATACTCCAACAAGGTCTGAAAGGTGTCTGGATTCTCCCGTCCGTCATGCCAGGCAAAGACTCCCCCATGAGCGACCACACTTTTGGGGAAATTTTCATCGAGGAAGAAATGCACCAGGTCGATCCCATGGCTTAACCATTGATCGGCAATGCCACCGGAGAAATCCCTGTACAACCGGAATTCAAAATAGGCCTGGGGATCGAAGGGGCGAAATGGTTTGTTCAGAAGCCAGCGGCGCCAGTCTGTATCGGCTTCTCTGATTTGTTTGACCTCAGGTCGTCCGCGCCAGCGGGGACCATGGTAATTCCAGACGATTTCCACCTTGCTGACATCGCCGAGTACACCATCCTTTATGAGTTCTTTCACTGCCTTCTGATAAGGTTCGCTGCGGTGCTGAGTGCCGACCTGTACAACGAGGTTGCGAGACAAAACGGCATCTCGGGCTGCTTTTGCTTCTCCGAGATCATTGGCCATTGGCTTTTCCACATACGCGTGTTTTCCGGCCTCAGCTGCCGCTTTGAGTAGCTGGGCATGTTGAAAATCGCCGGTCGATATCACCACCGCGTCAACGCCTTTCAGTGCCAGCAGCTCTTCATAGAATTGGAAGGACCGGGGAGATTTTCCATATGCACGCGCTGCGGCAGAAACTGCCCTCTCGCGATTTGTCTTCCACAAGTCACAAACGGCAGTCATCTCAACGTTCTCTTTGTCTTTGAGGCGCGCGATGATTTCGTCCAGCTCGCGGCCACGGTTCCCCACACCGATGTGGCCAAGAGAAATCCGTTCATTGGCCCCCAGAATTCGGTTGTAGGAACCGGCGCTGCTAACATAGGCAACTGCTGTCGCAGCAACGGTGGTCGAGCGCTGGAGAAATCCCCTTCGAGAAATAGTCCTTTTTGATGGGTTCGATGTTGACATGGCATCTCCTTACTCTTTTCCTTATGTGCCCGCTCGAGTTTACAGTAAAATCTTTGTTAGCGAATTGCAACTATCAACGCAAAAATGGACCTTGAATAGGGTGTGAGTTTTGAAGAGGAGGCCCCAGGGTAGAACCTAAGTGAGCTTCAAATGTGCGACGGAATTGCGGGTTCTGGCCCTGTATGCTTCTGATATCAACTTTCAGTCGTACAAGGATCAGAGGGGAAACACAACATGGATCAATTTAATCGGCGTGATTTTATAACTCGGGGGCTTGTTGGGGTCGGTTCAGTCTGGGTTGGATTGAACCAGAGCTTGCTTCAAGCCTCGACTTCGACAAAAAAACTAGCCTCCGACCAGGTACTTTTGGGGAGCACGGGGATCAAACTCTCCCGTCTCGCTTTGGGGAGTGGAACCAACGGGGTTAATCACTCTTCGGAGCAAACACGTCTGGGGGTTAAGACCTTCTCCGACTTGCTCCGCTACGGCTTTGATCAAGGGATCAACTTCTGGGAAACAGCGGACCAGTATGGAAGCCATCCACATCTGAACGCCGGGTTGAAACAAGTCGGCCGGAATCGGGTTGTCCTATTGACCAAGACGCATGCCGGTACGTCTGATGAAATGTGGGCAGATTTAGACAGGTTCCGTAAGGAATTGGGGACCGACTTCATAGATGTGGTTCTTCTGCACTGTATGATGAGCGCCAACTGGCCTCAAGAAAGACAAGGCGCCATGGAGGTCCTGTCGAAAGCCAAAGAGAAAGGGATTATCCGTGCCCATGGCGTATCGTGCCACACCCTTGAGGCTTTGAAAGTCGCGGCGAAGAATCCTTGGGTTCAGGTGGATCTGGCCAGAATCAACCCAATCCAAGCGCACATGGACTCAGATCCGGCGACGGTAATTTCTGTCCTGCAAGAAATGAAGAAGAATGGCAAGGGTGTCATAGGAATGAAAATACTTGGGGCTGGCCAGTTGACCCATGACGTGAAACGGGCAATTGAACACGCCGTCAAACTGGATTGCGTGGATGCTTTCACGATCGGCTTCTCCAGGAAGGAACACTTGGACGAAGTCGTACAGAAGATGCCCCAATTCTCGGCCGTTTAGCAACAGGCTCAACCCTTTCAAGGTTGATCGTCCCCTGTTTTCCTTTCCGTGGGCGTCGCTTCGCTCCACCTGCGGCTATTCAAATGAATCCCCTCCGGGTAACGATAAAAGTCCAAACCTCATGCCGCTTAGCAGGAAAGATCCTCTGCCAATGACAATAGTATGGGTAGCCACGGCGAGCGCACTTAGCGACGGCGGTCGCCGCGAGCCGTAGGCTTTTTGCTGGTTTGACAAGCCCACGCTTCCCGCATAGGGCCTGGTCGACGTGACTGCCCAATCTCGCATTTTCATAAAAGTGCCCCATGAACTATTCTGCTCACCCGGTCGATGAAAACGTTAGAGTGCCGAGTTCTACGGGGCTGAATAGGCGAGCAGGAGTCATCGGCCTCACGGAGTTCGGCCCCCTAAAACCGGATTTTCATAGAAGCCGTTCTTGCCTCTTGACATGACACCCACATCACGATAGAAACCTGCCTTTGCTTGCTATCCAATCGTGTCAGGTGAAGTAGATGGTATCTGGAACCAAGCTTGACGTTTCTGCAGGTGTTCCAACCCGCTACAACATGACTTATGTCTGGTTGGTGTCTATGGCGGCTGCGTTAGGGGGGCTGCTGTTTGGCTACGACTGGGTCGTGATTGGCGGCGCCAAGCCCTTTTACGAGAAATACTTTCAACTCCTTAACCCCTCGACACAGGGTTGGGCGATGAGTTGCGCATTGGTCGGTTGTTTGGTGGGTGCAATCCTTGCGGGCGGATTGAGCGACAAATATGGGCGCAAGCGACTTCTGCTACTGTCCGGATTTCTTTTTGCACTTACTTCAATCGGGACCGGAATGGCGAGTGCATTCACTGAATTCGTGATATGGCGGATCCTGGGGGGGATTGCCATCGGGTTGGCTTCCAACTTGTCACCAATGTACATAGCAGAAGTCGCCCCAGCCTCCATTCGAGGGAAGCTTGTTTCCATAAACCAACTCACAATCGTCATAGGCATCCTTGCCGCTCAATTCACGAACTGGCTGATAGCCCGTCCCGTGCCTCCAGAGGCGACCCCCCTCGATATTCTGAATTCCTGGAATGGGCAGTCAGGTTGGCGTTGGATGTTCGGGGTGACCGCCGTGCCGGCGGTTTTCTTTTTCCTTTGCATGTTCCTTGTCCCGGAGAGTCCCAGGTGGTTGGCTAAGAGTGGAAAACACGAAAAGGCCAAGGATGTCCTTGCCCATATAGGCGGAGAGATTTATGCTCGGCAGACCCTAACTCAGATAGAGGAAACGCTGGTGAACGAAATTGACAGAGTCAATTTCAGGGATTTGTCGGAACCCAAGATGGTAAGAATCCTGTTGCTGGGTGTCACGATTGCAGTGCTTCAACAGTGGTGCGGGATTAACGTCATTTTCAATTATGCTGAGGAAGTATTCACTGCTGCAGGTTACAAAGTCTCTGATATCCTCTTTAACATCGTGATTACAGGGATTGTTAACCTCGCTTTCACTTTTGTGGCCATACACACCGTGGACCGTTTGGGCCGACGAGTCTTAATGTTAGCTGGATGGATAGGACTCTCAATGCTCTATGTTTTGATCGGAGCTAGTTACTTCACCCACACCCAGGGCGTTTATCTTCTGATCCTGGTTGTAGGCGCCATTGGCTGCTATGGTTGTACGTTGGCGCCAGTCACGTGGGTCGTCCTGGCTGAAATCTTTCCAAACCGCATACGAGGGGCGGCCATGTCGATTTCTGTATTTGCCCTCTGGATCGGCTGCTTCGCACTCACTTTTACTTTCCCAATTTTAAATCGCGTCCTGGGCCCAGCAAGCACCTTCTGGACCTACGCCGCTATTTGTGTGTTCGGGTTCTTCTTCGTAAAGTTACGGCTGCCTGAAACTAAAGGAAAGACCCTCGAGCAGATCGAGAAGGATCTCCTGGATTGAGTTTCGTGACAATGACCTGAAAGGCCATAGGAGAGCAGCCCACTCCGTGGGCTGGTGGTCATTTTTATCTGTGGTAGTAAGCTTGAGGAGGTCATGGGGCACTCTTATGGAAATGCCCCCTTGGGTTCTTACTGCTATTCCGTTCGAAATCTGGTTCAATTCTTACGAACGTGAGAACTGGCGAGCTACCCGGATCATTGCCTGCAGGTTCTCAGTGGGCGTGATGGCTGGAATTGCGCAGCCGGCATTGAGAATGAACCGGGGATTGTGTCGAAAGCATTCCAGCAGCTTATGAGTCTCGGTTTCCACCAATTGGGTTGTCCCTAAAGCCAGGACTGCATTCGGATCGAGATTTCCGATGAAAGTGGTCTTCCCTCGCAAGGTCTCTTCTGCCAATTCCAAATCGGTTTTGTAGTCAAGTTCGAGACCGTCTGAGCCGGTCGAGACCATATCTTCAAGAATACGATCAGTCTTGCCACAGATGTGCAAGACGTAGGGGAGGTGCAATCCGTGAGCAAATTGTACGACCTTTTGCTCAGAAGGAAGGGCGAACTGGCGGTACATCCGAGGCGAGATCATGTCCGGACCAGCAGGGCTGTCGCCGTTGGAAAGCATGTGGACCCCGGTTTGTGCCATCAGGCGGATGAATTGAACTGTAATGTCGAGGCAATAGTTCAGCAGAGATTGGACTTTTTCCAGGCTGCCACCTTCGGTAAGATCCAGCATCCACTGCTCTGGGCTACGCATCATGCTGGCCAGGGAGAAGGGGCATTGGTCACAATTGCCCCTGACGAAGACTTCCTTATCAAAGTGACGAACCAGCAGACGTGCGGCTTCCAGCCAGACTTGCACCCTGCGGCAGGCTTTGATGTCCACCGGTTCCAAATGGTCAACCTCGCAGAGTTCCTTAAGCTTCGCACCGTGGCAACGTGCGGGCTGGTCTCTGGGAAAATCGATCGGCACCCCCACAGCCTCGGCTAATGTCACAGTATCCACATCCAACATTGCGCCGTCGTAGTGGTACTTTTCGACCGCCTGGATGAAGCTGTCAGCAATTGCTTGCGGATCGTTTCGAAATTGATCCATCGTGAAGCCGGCTTCCCTGGCTGCCATCATGAAATTGTGCAGCATGACCGGGGTTGAATCCGGCCA
>DATKMG010000368.1:0-2294 GCA_035541995.1 Terriglobia bacterium | reverse complement strand
CGCCGGAACGGATGTAGCTGGTACTGACGGCTGGAGAGCCGACAGCAGACGATTGAGTTTTTGCTCGAAGCTAATGGCTGACGGCTGGTAGCTGACAGCTTGGACCTTGGGGATGAGCAAGCCAAAGGCTAAGAGCCGATGGCCAATAGCGGCTGTTCCCGGACACACCATCCCCTTCCCCGTACTCCTGCCGCAATGCTATGTCGCACGCCGAGGCCGCGCAGTGACCGCGATCACGTCGTTGCGTGATAAGAAAAACGCGGGTCAGGTTTATGACTTTCGAAAGAACTGGCGACACCGTCCAGCTCGGGTTAGCCCAAAACCAGGGCGAACCCGGAACCCACCCTCTCGCCAAGGTGAGAAGATCCTGCCCTGTGCCGCCGACGAACCGGTGGGGTGCCCAGTTTAAGATATGGTGTCGATCGACCGGAAGCTGGGCTATCGTTTCGAAACCAACGGCATTCATGCAGGCTTCTGTTGCCGTAGGATTAAATCATGTGCGCCCCCCGGGAGCACCATACTCGACACCATTTTCCCGGTCGAAAAAATTCTTTTCCACATGAGTTGCACTAGAATCGGGCAAAGTGTCACTGTAAGCGATTGAAAATCAAGACTGGTCAAGAAATCAACAGAAGTCAGGCGATTTGCAGGGAATCCACACCCCCAATTCGCTGATACACTTCGGGTCTCATTTGGGTGTACGTGGCGGAATCGGAGTCCAATCTGTTGGAGTGGTTGGCTAAACGGGGCGTGTGCCCAAACTGTGGAAAGCACATCAAAAAAGGTAAGCGAGTAATGCGAGGAGCAGGGGCGTTTTGCAGTCTCGATTGCGTCGCTTCATTCTATGAAGTTGAATTCGATGAACGGGCCCGAAGACTGGCACGTGCCGCGAATCAATAAGGACGATGGACTGGGAGGAAACCGTGGCGTCGGTGCCGCTCTTTAAAGAAATAAAGAACTATCAATCTTGCGGCGAAGGCATTCTGCCGTCACAGGAGCTGCGGCACTTCGTCGATAACGGTGTCATATGTTCACATCGTGAGATTGAGCCGGAGCAGATCCAGCCCGCAAGTATCGACCTGCGTTTGTGGGATACGGCGTACCGCGTACGCGCCAGTTTCTTGCCGAGTAAGTCGACTACCCTACTCAACAAAGCCACTACAAATGGACTGTTCGATACCAAGCTTGACATTTCGGAACCGACGCTATTGGAACCGCGTGCCGTCTATATCATTCGACTTGTCGAAAGCCTCGCCCTCCCCAGCGACGTCTACGGTGTTGCGAATGCAAAAAGTACGACTGGACGGTTAGACATTTTTACTAGGCTTATCACAGAAGTTGGAGATGAGTTTGAAAGGGTTCCAAAGGGTTATCGCGGCGATCTATATATCCAGGTAGTTTCTCGAAGCTTCCCAATATTGGTCCGTTCCGGCATGAAATTGAATCAGCTGCGGCTAGTGCGTGGAAGGTCGAATCCAGTTGCTGATAGTGGGTTGAAGGAACTGGCGAAGGATGACCTCTTAGTGTTCAACGAAGAGCCCAGTTCAGAGCAGGGCGACATCAACCGCGGTCTCCGAATCACAGTCGACCTCAAAGGAACCGCTGATTCAGACATCGTTGCTTATGAAGCGAAGCGCTATACACAACCTGTCAGTCTTAATCAGGTCCAGTATTACGACCCGGCAGATTTTTGGAGCCCCATCCGGAAGCCTGAAAAGGGCTACATCGTACTGGAACCTGAGAATTTTTACTTATTGGCCTCGAAGCAGCCTGTCCGAGTAGGTCCGGATCATGCAGCAGAGATGGTCCCATATGACCCTACGACAGGCGAATTCCACGTTCATTATGCTGGTTTTTTTGACCCCGGTTTCGGATACGGGGTTGGCGGAGAGATCCAGGGTTCTAAGGCCGTGCTTGAGGTGCGTGCCCATGGCATGCCGGTCATGTTGGAAGATGATCAGTTTGTAGGCAGGCTGAACTATTACAAAATGGCGGCCACTCCGGACAAGGTGTATGGCGTCTCAATTGGATCTTCGTATCAGAAACAAGGGCTAGCGTTGAGCAAGCAGTTCAAACAATCTGGTTTCGCAGAACGAGAAAAGGTGATGAGCACTTCGGATCCGGACGCAATGCAGGGCGTTCCGGCCAAGCACTCTCTCACTTCCAGAAACGAGATCAAGAGGCGTTCTGATCTTGGGGAGGACGACTCCATTCTAGATATTGCATTCCCGCAAAAGACATCTGCGATAACGCTACAGGCAAAGACCCGAACTTAGGCACCGGGCCCTCGTGAC
>DATKMG010000367.1:0-4393 GCA_035541995.1 Terriglobia bacterium | reverse complement strand
TCTCTGGTCTGTCTTCACTGACGACTCCAGAGCGTTGAAAGTCGCCATCGGTGGGGTCGCGGTTTATCCGGCTGTTGCACTTTGCGATCCGGAACTAACCCTCTCTTTGCCGCCGTTGACTACGGCTGCTACAGGTATGGATGCACTCACCCACGCCATCGAGTGTTACACCAACAAAGCGTGCCAGCCGATCTCAGGGACGCTGGCCCTTGAGGCGATCAGGCTTATCGGTCAGCACCTCCGCGCTGCTGTGCTCAATGGTGAGGATCGAAAAGCCCGGTTCGGGATGCTCCTGGCCAGCACGATGGCCGGCATGGCCATGAACCCCACCCGGCTTGGCCTGGCCCACGCACTCGCCATGCCGCTTGGGAGTTGGAACATTCGTGTCCCTCATGGCCTTGCCAATGCGATTACGCTGCCATGGGTAATGAGATTCAACTGCCTGGCGTGCCCGCACCGGTTCCTTGACATAGCGAAGGCACTCGGCGAACGAGTCGATCATCTTTCCGGGCGCCAAGGGGCGCTTCAGGCCTGCGAAGCAGTCCGGTGCCTGGCCGAAGATGTGGGGATTCCAAGGGGACTGGCTCACTTCGGAGTTAAGGAAGAACATGTCCCATCGATTGTGGACGAGGCCATGAAGAGCGGAAATGTCCTGGTAAACCCACGTCGCACCAGCGCAGAAGATCTGGAGAAGATTCTACGCCAGGCTCTCTAGGAGAGAATCAGATGCAAAGCCACTCGAATTTTATCGAGGGGAAATGGGTCCCCCCGGCCACCGGACTCTATTACGAGACCCGGAATCCGGCGCACCCGAGAGAAACTCTCGGTCAGTATCCAAGCTCCAGGGAGAGTGATGGCCTGGCTGCTATTGCAGCCGCGACCAAGGCTTTCCCTGAATGGAGGAGAGTCCCCGGACCTCAGCGCGGCGCCCTGTTGTTTCGTTTTGCTCAACTCCTCGAGGAAGCAAAGGTTGACTTGGGGCGAATTATCACTCTGGAGCAAGGCAAGGCGATCGGCGAAGCCATCGGAGAAGTCAGCCGGGCAGCCACCGAAGCCCGGTATATTGCTGGCGAGGCCAGCCGGACATTTGGCAATACCTTTCCAAGCGAGCGTCAGGGGGTCTTCTGTTACACGATGTTAGAACCACTTGGAGTTGTGGCAGCCATCTCTCCCTGGAATTTCCCTGTAGTGGCGCCCGTGCGCAAGATTGCACCAGCCCTGGCCTGCGGCAATACGGTGGTGGTTAAACCTGCCTCGCTGACTCCCGGGTCTGCCGTCTTTCTCGCAGAGTTGTTCGAAAAGGCAGGATTTGCGCCAGGCGTTGTCAATCTGGTAATCGGAGCCGGTAGCTGTGTCGGAAGAACGCTGGTGGATCACCGATCGGTCAGGGGCATCAGTTTCACTGGCTCAACTGCAGTTGGCATTCCCCTTTATGAGTGCGCGGCGCGGAGGATGGCCAAAGTCCAACTCGAGTTGGGTGGCAAAAACCCGGCGGTCGTTGTGGACTGTGACGATCTGGAAGGAGCTGCGCGAGAAATCGTTGCGGCGGCCTTCCTCTGTAGCGGCCAGCGCTGTACGGCACTGAGTCGGGTCATCGTCGCCAACGAACAGGCTGACGTTCTGCTGGAACACCTGGTGCGATTGGTAAGGCAAATTAAAGTAGGAGACGGTCTGAGCGAGTCCACCAACATGGGCCCGCTCGTCAGCAAGAGTCAACTTGAGGTCGTTGATGGCTACGTCAAACGCGGCATCGATTGCGGTGCTGTCGCATTGACTGGAGGCCGTTACCTCGTAGAGGATCCGGACGACCAGGGGTATTTTTATGCCCCCACGGTTCTCGATCGCGTCAAACCGGACTCGCCTGTCGCACGAGAGGAGATCTTCGGACCGGTGTTGCCTATCCTGAGGGTTCGTGACCACCGTGAGGCGATCGCTGTCGCGAACGATACTCCCTACGGACTGGCAGCCTCCTTATTCACTTCACGCCTGTCCATTATCTCCGAGTTCATCGAGACTGTTGAATCGGGAATGGTTCATGTGAACCATGGCACTGCCAGTCAAGCTCACGTACCTTTTGGTGGTGTCAAAGACTCTGGCCAGGGATCCTATTCAATCGGACCTACGGCCAAGGACTTCTTTACATCGGTTAAGAGCGTCTATGTTAAGTGGTAGTAGCCCGGTAACCGATCACACTGATGAATCAGGTGATGCGCAAATATCTCGTTGTAGCCTCCGTCTTCACACTCTCCCTGATCACCTATATTGACCGTGCTGCCATTTCTTCTGCAAAGAGCGCGATAGCCTCTGAGTTGTCATTGTCTGACACCGCGATGGGAGCGGTCTTCAGCGCATTTGTACTGGGCTATGCGTTGGCGCAGATTCCTAGCGGCTGGTTTGCCGACAAGTTTGGTCCACGCATTGCCCTCACGGTTGTGGTCACCTTGTGGAGCTTGTTTACCGCCTTGACCGGTGCCGTCAATCGATTTGCCACTCTTCTGATTGTGAGGTTTCTTTTCGGAGTGGCGGAAGCGGGCGCATTCCCCGGCGCAGCGCGGGTCTTCTATAACTGGTTGCCAACTGGGGAGCGCGGTCTTGCTAATGGAATTCTTTTCTCGGGGGCTCTGTTGGGCGGAGGGTTTGCATTTCCATTCTTTGCCTGGTTATTCAACACTTACGGATGGCGGGGAGCCTTCTACTTTTTGGGAGTGCCTGGCCTGATATGGGCGCTTGCTTGGGCCCTTTGGTTCCGGGAATACCCTCCCGGGCCTGTCAAACACGAGGTTACTTCGGCTGGGGTTCTCGGACTGAGTTTCGGTGAGGTATTTCGCTCGACAGCTATGATGTTGGTGATGTTCCAGTATTTTGCCGGTAACTTCACCTTCTTTATCTGTATCTCCTGGATGTTTCCTTATTTAAGTGAACACTACAGCATGGGGCACACACAGGCGGCGAATTACTCGATGATTCCTCTACTTGCCGGGGCAACTGCCAATTGGGTGGCTGGTTTCGGGGTGGATTGGCTCTACCGTTCAAGATGGCGTGCCTGGTCACGCCGCATGCCTGCAATGCTCGGTTTTCTATTGGCAGCAACAGGCATCTTTCTGGTGACACAAGCAGGTACTGCCAGGACCGCCGTGGTTGCCTTCGCAGTAGCGACATTTGGGGTCGAGTTGACTATTAGTCCCAGTTGGGCCTACTGCCTCGAAATTGGGGGGAAGAACTCCGGTGCTATCTCTGGCGCCATGAACATGTTCGGCAATTTCGGGGGCTTTGTCAGCGCGAACGCATTTCCTTTTCTGTATCGACTGACAGGAACCACCGACACTTACTTTAGAACAGCAGTCCTCTTTAACCTGGTTGCGATTCTCTGCTGGCTTCGGCTACGTCCGAGGCTTGGCCCTTCCTCTACAGCACTTGCCGGATAGGATCAGCCTAAAGAGTCCTACCTAACCGCGAGATGACCTCCAGACACGCGCGCGTGACATGGTACGGTGCTTTCCAGGGCCCGACCTTCTCGGTGTCAATTCGTCCGTCCTTGAACACTGAAGTGTACCATTCTCCATACTCGTGGTCCGCAAAGTGGTCCATGATGAATTGAGCTTCAAGCTCGAATGCCTGCCAATATTTCCCGTTGCCGCTGATTTGGTAGGCATTCAGGAATGCGACGAGTGCCTCTGCCTGTTGCCACCACCCCATATCCTGATTCCCAGCCGGGCCCGTTGCGGGGCCAGTGCGGTAAACACCCCCATGCTGTTTGTCGAATCCGTCCCGCAACACGTGATCCACGAGCGCGAGGCTGGCACGTTGTATAGCTGCATCCCGATTCCGCCCGATCCGGTCGGCCGCCTGTACCAGCAACCAACTCGCCTCCAGGTCAAGACCGTACTCGCACTCCTTCGAGTCACCATCGCGGTCGGCGACCTTCCAGTCGTCAGTGAAGTAGAATCGGCCATAGCCTTGTTCGGCATCAATAATCTTGCCGACGAACAGATCCAGCAATTCGGTCAAACGAGATCGGACGCGAGTGTCGCCTGTAACATCGTAGAGTGTCGCGAAAGCTTCCACCAGACCCAAATGCCAGTCGTAGGACTTCCGACCATAGGACCCTGATGCATTCGGGCCGGGTTCGTAATCCTTGAGCCAGTCCCAGTCAGCTGTAAAGGCGATCCGATACCCCCCATGTTCGTTATCATGGGTATGTCGATCGATAGCATCGAACAAATCCAACGCTTCCCGGCGGGCCCCCGCATCATTGAAGGCTAGCGCATACTCTGCAAGACCTTCCATCACATACGACATTGGGTTCAATTGTTTTGTGGAGTCGATTACATGCCCTTCGCGGCTAACCACGAAATAGTAACCCCCGCGCTCCTTGTCCCACATTTTCTCCCGC